>JAYWAN010000104.1:0-5278 GCA_043782405.1 Chitinophagaceae bacterium | reverse complement strand
TTATGCAGAGGGTGCCGGGGGCCGGAAAAAGGTAGTGTACCAGTTTGAAAATTATCATTCGCAGAAAAGCTGTCAGCCTGAGCTTTTCGAAGGCGGGTTATATTAAAAATAGACCGGTTTCTCCCGCCTCTAGCGGGATCAACCTGACAACTATTGAAACTGATGCACTACCGGAAAAAAACTCAACGGTTGTTGCCATCCTGCCAACTCTCCCTGAATCATAGTATTTTTGCTGCATGTCAATAGTCAGCAGTTTACAAAAGAGTACGATAGAGAGTTTAACCGCTTTATTTAACCAGCCTTTTACCGAAAAGGATTTTCAGGTCAATCAAACCAAACCCGAATTTGAAGGAGATTATACCGTGGTGATGTTCTCCCTGGTTAAATCACTGAAACTTTCACCTGATGCCATCGGTAATCAATTGGGCGGGCATTTGATTGAACATTACCCGGATTTATTTTCAGCTTTTAATATCATCAAAGGTTTTTTAAACCTAACAGTTACGGATAACTACTGGAGGGCGTTGCTTCAAAATAACCACCAGGATATCTGTTTTGGCAAAAAAGAATTGAATGGCAGGAAAGTGATGGTGGAATATTCTTCGCCCAATACCAACAAGCCACTTCACCTGGGACATTTAAGGAATAATTTTTTGGGATGGAGCGTTGCGGAAATCTTAAAAGCCAATGGGTACACCGTAATTAAAAGCTGTATCGTTAATGACCGTGGCATCCATATCTGTAAAAGTATGATCGCCTGGCAGCTTTTTGCCAATGGCGCCACACCGCAAAGCACGCATACAAAGGGTGATCATTTTGTGGGTGAGTATTATGTAAAGTTCAACGACGAATATAAAAAACAGGTAGAGGAATTAATAGCCGCAGGTAAAACAAAAGAGGAAGCAGAAAAAGAAGCGCCCCTAATGAAGGCCACGCAGCAAATGCTACTTGACTGGGAAGCGGGAAAGCCTGATGTGATCAAATTGTGGAAGACGATGAATGGCTGGGTGTATGAAGGATTTGACATCACCTACAAAAGGATCGGCAGCGATTTTGATATCACTTATTACGAGAGTAATACTTATTTGCTGGGAAAAGATATTGTACAGCAGGGCCTGGATAAAAAAGTTTTTTATAAAAAAGAGGATAACAGTATCTGGATCGATCTTACTGCTGATGGCCTTGATGAAAAGATAGTACAACGCAAGGATGGCACTTCTGTTTATATCACGCAGGACATCGGCCTTGCTTTACAGAAATACGAAGCCTATAAAATAGATCAAAGCATTTATGTGATCGGCAATGAGCAGAACTACCACATGAAAGTGCTGCAACTTATTTGCCAAAAACTGGGCATGCCCAATGCAGATAATATCTTTCATTTAAGTTATGGCATGGTGGAACTCACCAGCGGCAAGATGAAAAGCCGGGAAGGCACGGTAGTGGATGCGGATGACCTGGTGAATGAAATGGTGGATACATCTAAACAACATACCGAAGAATTAGGGAAGGTGAAAGATTTCACTGCAGAAGAATTAAAGGAGTTGTATGATACAATCGGCCTTGGTGCAATGAAATTTTATTTACTGAGGGTTGATCCCAAAAAAACAATGGTCTTCAATCCTGCAGAAAGCATCGACTTCCATGGATTTACCGGCCCCTTTGTACAATACACCCATGCAAGGATAAAAAGCATCTTGAGGAAAATGGAGGCCGATGGATCATTGGCCACGGATCATGGGTCTTCCACAATGAGCTTATTAAAAGCAGAAAAAGAAGTGATCGTTACATTGGAGCAGTACCCTGCTGCTATTGAACAGGCTTGCATTGATCACAATCCTTCGGTAGTGGCGAATTATGTTTTTAACCTGGCCAAGGCATTCAATTCATTTTATACAGAACATTCCATTGCCAATGCAGAAACACCAGAGAAGAAACAACTGCGGCTGCAACTGGCTTCCATGACGGCAAATGTCATTAAAAGCGGGATGCAACTTTTGGGCATAGCCGTTCCCGAGAGAATGTAATGGACTGGCATCGGGTGTGACCATGTTTCAATTTCCGGTTAAATATTTACCACTAAAGCACAAAGGATACCAGGTAATGTACTGAGGCTCCTTAGTTTTTCGTTGATAGAATAAAAACAATAGCTTAACTTGTTAGCACAAACTTCATTGGTAAAAAGCATGAAAATATATCACGGGAAGGTGCTCTACAGCATAATTATTATTACAGGTATCATTACCAGTTGTTTTGCAACCGGGTGCAATAAATCTGATTCAGGCGGCATTGCAAACCCTGTTATACCACCATCCACTAATTTTGCCACGGGCGCCGATATAAGCTGGCTTACAGAAATGGAATCAGCAGGAGTAAAATTCTATAACGGCACCGGTATGCAAACAGAATGCATGAGTTTGCTGAAATCGCTGGGGATGAATACATTTCGTCTACGCGTTTGGGTTAACCCCACCCCTTCGTGGAACAATACTGCAGATGTGGTTGCCAAAGCCGTAAGGGCAAAAAACCTGGGTATGCGGGTGATGATCGATTTTCATTACAGCGATACCTGGGCCGATCCGGGCAATCAAACCAAACCGGCAGCATGGGCAGGACAAAATTTTACCACGCTGAAAATTTCACTGGCAACACATACAGCTGATGTACTCACGCAACTAAAGAACAATGGCGTAACACCCGAATGGGTGCAGGTTGGCAATGAGACCAATGATGGCATGTTATGGCCTGATGGTAAAGCATCAGTGAACATGTCAAACTTTACCCAGTTGATCAATGCAGGTTATGATGCGGTGAAAGCTGTATTTCCTTCAGCAAAAGTTATTGTACATATTTCGAATGGTTATGATAACACGTTATTCAGGTGGATCTTTGATGGGTTGACCGCCAACGGCGGAAAATATGATGTGATCGGTTTATCATTGTACCCTACTGCCGCAAACTGGGCAACACTTAATTCCCAATGCCTGGCCAATATGAATGATATGGTAAGCCGGTACAATAAGGAAGTAATGGTGGTGGAAACGGGCATGCCATGGACAGATGCCTCCGCCTGTAATGCATTCTTAACGGATATTATCAGTAAAACAAAAGCTGTTTCCGGCAGCAAGGGGTTAGGTGTATTGTACTGGGAGCCCGAAGCTTATAATAACTGGAAGGGATATTCGCTGGGGGCTTTTGACAATGCCGGCAAGCCGACTGCAGCTTTAAATGCATTTCAATAAATTTATGGTATAGCAGCAAAATATTCATCATGCAAAACAACTGTACTGTTTTTTTTACAAGATTGATCATAGTGCTATTTTTTTCGGTCGGTGCATCAGTAGCCAATGCACAAAAGAAAATAAATATCGACGAGGGCTGGAAATTCCATTTGGGCAATGCTGCTGATCCGGAAAAAGATTTCAATTATAGTGTTGCCAATATTTTTTCCAAGTCGGGCGCTGCTTCAGGAACAGCTATCGACATAAAATTCAAAGACAGCAGCTGGCGCACAGTTGACCTGCCGCACGATTGGGTAGTGGAACTCCCCTTCGTAAATTCTTCCAGCTTTGATGTGATGGCGCATGGTTATAAACCCGTTGGTGGCTTGTTTCCCGAAACAAGTATTGGCTGGTACCGCAAACATTTTAAAGTAGCCAGGGCAGATTCGGGTGGCCGCTTTCAAATTCAATTCGATGGCATTTTCAGGAATGCGAATATCTGGGTAAATGGTTTTTTTGTGGGGAATAATTTGAGCGGCTATGTGGGTGCCTCCTACGATATCACAGATTTTATTAATTACGACCGTGATAATGTTATTGCAGTGAGGGTGGATGCCACACAATATGAAGGTTGGTTTTATGAAGGTGCCGGCATTTACCGGCATGTATGGCTTAACCAATGTAACAATGTACATATCACGGATGGCGGTTTGTATGTATATGCAGATGTACAGGGCAATGAGGCAACAGTTGGTATAGAAACCAACGTGGAAAATAAAAATTTCGCCGGTGCAAATTTTACGGTCTATTCGTATATCACCGAACGCAACGGTAAACGCATCGCACAAACTAAAGAGCAACCACTTTCATTGCAGGTAAACGCCAATGGTACTGTCAAACAAAAAATAAAAATCAGCAATGCGCATCTCTGGTCGCTCGATGATCCTTATTTATACAGGGTGATATCAGTGATCAGGTTGGGCAACCAGGTCATTGATACGGTGCAACGCCGTTTCGGTATCAGGAGCTTTCGCTTTGATGCAACAGAAGGTTTTTTCCTCAATGGAAAACACCTGAAACTACAGGGCACCAATAATCACCAGGATCATGCAGGTGTAGGCAGTGCGGTGCCCGATTATTTACAATACTACCGCATCCGTTTATTAAAAGATATGGGTGCAAATGCGTACCGTACCAGCCATAATTCACCAACACCGGAATTATTGGATGCCTGTGACAGTTTAGGCATGCTGGTACTGGACGAACAACGTTTGCTCAACAGCAGCGCAGAATACACGGGTCAATTTGAGCGGTTGATCTTGCGTGACAGGAACCATCCATCAGTATTCATATGGTCAATAGGCAATGAGGAAGGGTGGATACATACCACTACGCTTGGTAAACGTATCGCACAAACGCTGCTGGCAAAACAAAAAGAACTGGATCCCAATCGCACCAGCACTTATGCATCTGATGCAGGCAATACATTTAAAGGGGTGAATGAAGTGATACCTGTTCGTGGATTCAATTATCGCCATGCAGGAGTTGGCGATTACCACCGTGACCATCCGGATCAACCCATCATGGGAACAGAAATGGGAAGTACGGTAACTACAAGGGGCATCTATGAAAAAGACAGCATAAGGGCTTATGTACCCGACCAGGATATTACTGCACCATGGTGGGCGAGCACGGCAGAAAGCTGGTGGAAACCTGCTGCTGAAAACAATTACTGGTTGGGTGGTTTTGTATGGACAGGTTTCGATTACCGCGGCGAGCCAACACCGTTTGAATGGCCCAATATCAATTCGCATTTTGGTATCATGGACATGTGCGGCTTCCCTAAAAATATATATTACTATTACCAAAGCTGGTGGACGGATAAAGATGTGCTGCATATTTCGCCGCACTGGAACTGGCCCGACAAAAGAGGTCAGCTCATTGATGTATGGGTAAATTCAAATGCAGATGATGTGGAATTATTCCTGAACGGAAAAAGTTTGGGCAAAAAAGAAATGCCGCGTAACAGTCACCTGCAATGGAAAGTAGCATACCAA
>JAYWAN010000103.1:0-36263 GCA_043782405.1 Chitinophagaceae bacterium | reverse complement strand
GGTTATCTTACTACATTATCATTGCCCTACCGTTTGCAATTAAAAGCCGGTAAATTTAAAGAAGCCGTTGGCCGTATCAATCCAACACATGCTCATGCCCTTCCATTCATTGACCTGCCCAATGCTTATGTAAATTATTTTGGCGACGGCGGCCTTAATGATGAAGGGCTTTCATTAAGCTGGCTGTTGCCCAATAAAAAATTCTACCAGGAGCTGATATTCCAGGCTACATCCGGCAGGTCGGAATCTCCCAGTTTTATGCAAAGCCAAGGTAACCGCTTTGTTTACCTGGGCCATTTAAAAAACTTTTTTACGCTTAATGATAATGCCACTTTTGAATTGGGGATAACCGGAATCTCGGGGCCCAATGATTCTTCCCTGGTCACTAATATTGCTGCGGGCGACTTTACCTACAAATGGAAGCCTGTTAAAATGAATACGTACAAATCACTTACCTGGCAAAGCGAGATATATTATAGTAGTGCCGCGTATACCCCTACGGTATCAAAAAAATCTTTTGGCCTCTATTCTTTTGTTGATTATCAAATAGCAAAGAGATGGTTCTTAACCGGTCGTTACGATTATGCACAAAAACCCTACGATAAAAATATTATCGAACATGCTTACTCCCTAACTGCCGGATGGGATGCCACAGAATTTTCTAAAATAGAAATCGAAGCAAAAACAACAGACTATAATAATCAATCAAGATTTTACCAGGCATGGTTGCGCTGGATATTCGTTATTGGAGCACATGGTGCACACCAGTATTAAAATTATAAAAAAGAAATATGAAAAATAAATCAATGCTATTTGCGGTATTGCTGAGCAGTATTTTTTCTGCGGCCCATGGAGGTAATATCAAAGTGGTTACTACAACTACCGACCTTAAAAGTATAACGGAACTGGTTGGGGGCAATAAGGTTTCGGTAAGTTCCATCGCAACCGGATACCAAAACCCGCACTTTGTAGACCCCAAACCAAGTTATATCATCAACCTGTCTAATGCCGACCTGTTTGTTACGGTTGGTCTCGACCTGGAAACAGGCTGGTCGCCATCATTGCTGAGCAGTTCAAGAAATTCCAAGATACAAAAAGGCTCACCCGGATATGTAGACGCATCTGAAGCAATAGGCTTGTTACAGGTGCCTACTGCATTGAATAGGGGAGAGGGCGATATACACATTTACGGCAATCCCCATTATTGGCTTGATCCATTAAATGGAAAAGTTATTGCCCGCAATATCGCCAATGGGTTAGAGCGTATCGATCCTTCCAATAAAACATTTTATGAAACAAACCTGCAGGCCTTCTTTCAAAAAATAAATGATAAGATGGTGGAATGGCAGGCAAAGATGGCACCGTATAGGGGATCAAAGATCATCGCTTATCATAATGAATGGTGTTATTTTGAAAAACGTTTTGGGCTCGAGATTGTTGATTTTATGGAACCCAAACCAGGTATTCCTCCTTCTCCTTCACAACTGGTGAAAGTAATTAAGGAAGTAGCGGCCAATAAAATAAAAGTGATTATTTCATCACCTTATTTCACCACTTCTTCGTCTGATGTTGTGGCTAAACAAACCGGGGTTAAAGAGTTAACTTTAGCCACATCAACAAATGCATTTGACACGGTAAAAGATTATTTTAGCTTATTCGATTATGATATCGACCATTTGATTGCAGTATTGAAATGATGTGGACGGTTTTTTTTAGTATAGGATCCTAAATTTCGCGATTATGTTTGAGATGTTCCAGTTGCCATTCATGGTACAGGCTTTTGCAGCAGCAGTCATTACCGGCGTATTACTCTCTTATTTGGGCGTGCATGTAGTAGGGCGAGGCATCGTTTTTGTTGACCTGGCATTGGGCCAGATATCTTCACTAGGTGTGGCATTTGCAGCATTCATCGGTACCGGCCTTACCTCCATTCCGCTGATCTTCACTTTGGTTGGAGCATTGCTCATGTCGTTCATCAATATACGCGACAAGCGCCTGAAGCAGGAAGCCATCATTGGTATATTATATGCATTTGCATCGGCACTAACGGTACTGCTTATCTCCAAAACACCGCATGGCGATTCCGATATACAGGAGGTTCTTTTCGGAAATATATTATCCATCAGCTGGCAGCAGATATCCATGGTGGGTATAGTATTTGGCGCCATTGCCCTGATGCACCTGGTCTTTGCCCGTAAATTTTTCAAATTGACAGAATCATTCGAGAATGGCGAAAATCACCTTGTAGGTATATTCAATGTCTGGAATTTTTTATTCTATATTTCCATTGGTCTTGCTATAGTTTTTGCGGTAAAGATCAATGGAGTCATCCCCGTCTTCTCTTATCTTATCATCCCGGCAGTATCTGCTATCATGCTTTCAAAAAATAAAATCATGGTGATCATCCTGGCATTGATCATAAGCATATTGGCTGGCTTTTTTGGCCTGAATCTTTCTTACCAGAAAGATTTTCCTGCCGGACCTTCTATCGTTGCTGTGCTTGGTGGTATGTTTATTATTTGTGCGATATACCGGGTTCTTAAAAACCTGGTATTCAAAAATAAAACAGCATAATATTATAATTACAGTAATTTTTTATACCGGTTGCTGGCAATGATAGCAACATTTCCGTTATCGCCTGCAATGGTATCTGCTTCAGTGTAAGTTGTAGATTCCCTGTATTCAAACCTGATATTACAAGGATCGATTTTTTCCTTAGCCCCGATTTTTCCCGTTAAATTATTTCCTGTTAATTCTAAAGAAATAGCAACAGGGAAATTATATTGATTTAAAAAACGCAGGTCTTTATAACCATAATTTACAGTGGCATCGCTGCCGAGGGGAGTAAAGCGTTCTTCTTCCCTGTAAATATCAATACTGTGTGCATGGCGTTCGGTAATTTTTAATCCGGAACAGATCGCTAAAAAATAAATGAGCCCCGATAGCTGGCATAAACCACCACCAACTGCAGCTTCCAGTTTCCCATTAATGATAGACCTGCTTTTTTGATAACCATTTTTTTGCGAAGGGTTACCTACTAATTCCCAAAAAGAAAAAATTTCACCGGCTTTAATAGTGATATTATTGATCCCTGCAATTGCCAGGGAAAGATTATGAACTTTATTGAGAGAAGCAGCTGTTGTTTTAACAGGTTGAACAATTATGACAACCGGATAAAAACCCGAAGGATCAGCAAATTCTTTTGCAAATAATTTATTGTTTCCGCTAATGCGGTCTGATCGCCGGCGCTGATTTAACCGGTAGGATAATTTTATAGACGCGGGTATAAGTTTCCTGATGATACTCATGTTCAGATGAAGATAATACATCAATCTCCTAAAACAAATGTGGGTATTGGGTATTTCTGTAATTTTCATTTATCTTCAAAACAAAATCGATCCATGCAGCAATATATTCTGGCACTCGACCAGGGTACTACCAGTTCAAGAGCCATAATCTTCGATCACAAGGGTGCAATCATTACTACGGCACAAAAAGAGTTCACGCAATTCTTTCCCCAACCCGGCTGGGTTGAGCATGATGCCAATGAAATATGGAGTACCCAGTTGGGTGTAGCAGCAGAAGCAATTACCAAGGCCGGTTTATCGCCGGAAAATATTGCAGCCATCGGCATCACCAACCAGCGGGAGACAACGGTTGTTTGGGAAAGGGCTACAGGTAAACCGATATACAAGGCAATAGTGTGGCAGGACAGGAGAACCGCTTCTTTTTGTGATCAGCTAAAAGAAAAAGGCCTCGATAAGATCATTCTTGAAAAAACAGGATTGATCGTAGATGCTTATTTTTCGGCCAGTAAAGTGAAATGGATATTGGACAATGTAGAAGGCGCCAGGCAGAAAGCAAATAAAGGAGAACTCTGTTTTGGTACTGTTGACAGCTGGCTGGTGTGGAATTTAACCAAGGGGCGGGTACACGTAACCGATGTATCCAACGCATCCCGTACCATGCTTTGTAATATCTATACCCTGCAATGGGATGGTGAACTGGAAAAAATATTTGATATACCCGGTAATATGCTACCGCAAATACGCAGCAGCAGCGAAGTGTATGGCACCACACAAAATATTTTAACTGCACATAATATTCCCATTGCAGGCATTGCCGGCGACCAGCAATCTGCCCTGTTCGGGCAAATGTGTACACAACCCGGTATGGTAAAAAATACTTATGGCACGGGCTGTTTTATGCTGATGAATACCGGTGAAAAGCCTGTTGTGTCCACTAATAATTTATTGAGCACCGTTGCCTGGAAAGTGAATGGTATTACCAATTATGCATTGGAAGGAAGTGTTTTTATTGCCGGCGCTGTGGTGCAATGGTTGCGTGATGGATTAGGGATAATTAAAACTTCCAAAGATGTGGAAACGCTTGCTGCATCAGTGAATTCTGCCGATGGTGTTTACCTTGTTCCTGCATTTGCCGGCCTGGGGGCACCCCACTGGAACCAGTATGCAAGAGGGACAATGGTTGGTATTACAAGAGGAACATCAGCTGCAAATATTGCAAGGGCTGCACTGGAAAGTATTGCTTACCAGACTATGGATGTATTAAAAGCAATGGAAGCTGATGCCGGTATTTCAATTAAAGAATTAAGGGTGGATGGCGGCGCTACAGCCAATAATTTATTGATGCAGTTCCAGGCCGATATTTTAAATACAGCAGTAGTTCGTCCGCAAGTAACCGAAACAACAGCATTGGGAGCAGCATACCTTGCAGGGCTTGCAGTAGGTTTTTGGGAAAGTATTGCTGCTATACAGGATCAATGGCAGGTAGATATTGTATTTGATGCTGCAATGAATGAAGATGACAGAACAATATTGACAAAGGGTTGGCAGCGTGCAGTACGATCTGCAATTGCGTGGGCGAATGACAAATAAATAATCACCAAATCAATTAACTGCTATGAATAATTTTATTTTTGAACTGATCGGCACCGCCTTTTTAATTTTATTGGGCAATGGTGTTGTTGCCAACGTGGTATTGAATAAAACAAAAGGCAATAATGGTGGGTGGATCGTAATAACATTTGGCTGGGGCCTCGCTGTTTTTGTGGGTGTTTATATTTCTGCTGCGCATAGCGGCGCTCATTTAAACCCTGCCGTAACGATCGCCCTTGCTGTTGCTGAGAAATTTGAATGGGCCAAAGTTCCCATTTATATCGCCGGCCAGTTTGCGGGTGCAATGATTGGTTCAATATTGGTTTGGATCGCCTATAAAAAACATTTTGATGAAACGGTTGATGCCGATGCAAAACTGGCGGTGTTTTGTAATAGTCCTGCTATCCCCAATACTTTTTTTAACCTGGCCACGGAGATCATTGGCACTTTTGCCCTGGTTTTCGGTGTTTTATTTATTACCGGTGCCGATATAAAACTGGGTTCACTGGATGCTCTGCCGGTTGCCTTATTAGTATTAGGTATTGGCCTTAGCCTGGGCGGCCCAACAGGCTATGCCATTAACCCGGCCCGTGACCTTGGACCACGTATCATGCATGCCATTTTACCCATTAAAAATAAGCGTGACAGCGACTGGAAATACAGCTGGATACCGGTTATAGGCCCTGTCATCGGGGGTATATTGGCTGCTCTATTGTTTAAAATGCTATAAATGCACCATAGCAGTACCGCCGGCAAAAGGGTTGATCATAGCTGGTTTTACTAAAAGCCAGCTATGACAGAATAGTATTCGCAACAATTACGCCATCTGCATTAAAACTGGTATAAAAAAACCCGCTTCTAATTTTTAATTCCAGTGCCCAATCCTTACCTTTGCGGCTCAAAAATCGACCTGCTAAAATAAAATCTGATTTATGGCCAATACTGGTAAAGTAAAATCAATCATCGGCGCTGTGGTAGACGTTCAGTTTGACAGCGACAGTAAACTTCCCGAAATTTTAAATGCATTAGAGTTAAAGCGTGAGAACGGGGATACTTTAGTGCTTGAAGTTCAACAGCATTTGGGTGAAGACAGTGTTCGTACTATCGCAATGGATGGTACCGAAGGTTTGGTACGTGGTACTGTTGTAACTGATACCGGCAAACCAATTGCAATGCCTGTTGGTGAAGGTATTAAAGGACGTTTGTTTAATGTAACAGGCGATGCTATTGACGGTTTGCCACAGGTTAGCAAAGAAGGAGGTCGTCCTATCCATAATAAACCACCATTGTTTGAAGACCTTAGTACAGCCAATGAAATTTTATATACCGGCATTAAAGTTATCGACCTCATCGAGCCTTATGCAAAGGGTGGTAAAATTGGTTTGTTTGGTGGTGCCGGTGTGGGTAAAACGGTATTGATACAGGAACTGATCAACAATATTGCGAAAGCATATAGCGGGGTATCGGTATTTGCGGGTGTGGGTGAAAGAACACGTGAAGGAAATGATTTGATGCGTGAGATGATCGAAGCGGGTATCATGAACTATGGCGATAAATTCAAACACAGTATGGAAGAAGGCGGTTGGGACCTGAGTGCTGTGGATATGGAACAATTAAAAGAGTCAAAAGCAACTTTTGTGTTCGGGCAGATGAATGAACCACCCGGAGCCCGTGCACGTGTGGCGTTGAGCGGTTTAACGATCGCTGAATATTTCCGTGACGGAGATGGACAGGGACAGGGAAAAGACATTTTATTCTTTGTAGATAATATCTTCCGTTTTACACAGGCAGGTTCCGAGGTATCGGCCTTGCTGGGCCGTATGCCATCTGCGGTAGGTTATCAGCCCACACTGGCAACAGAGATGGGATTGATGCAGGAAAGGATCACGTCAACTAAAAATGGTTCGATCACTTCTGTACAGGCCGTGTATGTACCTGCGGATGACCTTACCGATCCGGCGCCGGCAACAACATTTGCCCACCTGGATGCCACAACGGTATTGAGCCGTAAGATCGCCGATTTAGGTATCTATCCGGCGGTTGATCCTTTGGATTCTACTTCAAGGATACTTACTCCGTTGATTGTTGGTGATGAACATTATAATACTGCCAATCGCGTAAAATTGATCTTGCAACGTTATAAAGAATTACAGGATATCATTGCCATCCTTGGTTTGGATGAATTGAGCGACGAAGATAAATTAGTGGTATCAAGGGCACGTAAAGTACAGCGTTTCCTGTCTCAACCATTCTTTGTTGCCGAGCAGTTCACCGGTTTAAAAGGTGTGTTGGTTCCTATCGAAGATACTATCCGCGGTTTCAATGCTATTATGGATGGCGAAGTGGACGAATACCCTGAAGCAGCGTTTAACCTGGTAGGTACATTGGAAGATGCGATTGAGAAAGGTAAAAAACTGATGGCGGCTGCACAGGCATAAAGAAGGTAGCAGGATTTTAGTAGCAGGTAGCAGGGAAGAGTTTATAAAGTATTTGGATTTTTTTAATTTTAAGTATCCGTTTACTTTATTAAAACTTTCCGTTTATGAAAATTCATAATTTTAAGGAGCTACAGGTTTGGCAAAAAGCCATGGATCTTGTTGTTTTCGCTTATGAACTTACTGGCTACTTCCCTAAAGAGGAGAAATACAGGCTGATTTCTCAGATACAAAGATGCGCAGTTTCAATCCCTTCTAATATTGCTGAAGGAAGCGGGAGAGTCTTTGGCAAAGAATTTCAGCATTTTATCAGTATTGCAATGGGATCGTCTTTTGAATTGGAGACGCAGGTTATACTGGCTTTCCGGTTTAAATATATTGATGATGGGCAAATGACAATTTTTCAAACATTGGTAAAACCTGTTCAAAAAATGTCCTTTGGCTTATATAATAGTTTACAAAAATAAATGCTGGTACATCTTGCTACCTGCTACTAAAATCTTGTTACATGACTCTTGAAATATTAACTCCCGAACGTAAAATTTTCAGCGGTGATGTGTACGGTGTACAATTACCGGGTATTGCCGGTTTGTTTGAAGTGCTTGACAAGCATGCTCCCATGGTGAGTGCTTTAAAGAACGGCAAACTGAAGATCCTGAATGACAAGAATACTACTACATCCTACTCCATACAAAGTGGTTTTGTAGAAGTGCTCAATAATAAAACAACGGTGTTGGTTGAGGGAGCGGAAGAAGTTTAGTCTGCATTGATAATATTTTAAAACCCATTAGCCAGCAGGTCAATGGGTTTTTTATTTCGTAAATTGTCTTTTATGACACAAAATATCTCCGTCATTATTCCAACGTACAACGAAGCAATATCAATTGCTGCACTGGTAAGTTATTTGACGAAATATGGTGCCGGTAATATTGCAGAAATAATTATCAGCGACGCTGGCAGCACTGATAATACGCTTGCTATTGCCAAGCAATCAGGAGTATTAGCTTTAGTGTCGCCCCAAAAAGGCAGGGCAGCGCAGCTGAACTTTGGTGCAGGCAAAGCCAGTGGTAATATTTTATATTTTGTGCATGCAGATAGTTTTCCACCTCAAAATTTCACTTCAGATATTATAAAAGCCGTAAACAAAGGATTTGATTTTGGACGATACAGAACCCGGTTCGATTCATCTAAATTTTTACTTAAAATAAACGCATGGTTCACTCGGTTCAACTGGTTTATTTGTTATGGAGGCGACCAAACCTTATTTGTTACTAAAGAGTTGTTTGAGAAATCAGGTGGCTTTAAAAGCGACTTGCTGATAATGGAGGAGTATGAATTTTGTGAAAGATTAATGAAGATGGGCAACTATAAAATATTTGCCGATACAACTTTGGTAAGTGCGAGAAAATATGAAGGAAGAAGCTGGATCCGGGTTCAGCGGGCAAATCGGAAAGCTGTTCAACTTTATAAGAAGGGAAGGAGCCAGGAGGAGATAGTAAGAACTTATAATAAGCTACTTCGTATAAATTAATCCAGTTGTTTTTTTAGCTGCACATAACTCCAGGCGGCAAAAGGTAATATCAATAAAAGCAAAAAGAATAACCAATTCCCTGTGATACAAAACCCAACTATTGATAGTGTTAAGAGAAACAGGGGGTAAAGGATAAACAGAAAGCCAATCAGCTTGGAGTCGTCATGCCCTTCTTCCTTAACAAAAGTATCTCCAAGCCATTTTGTAAAATAGTAGAGCGGAGCATGAATAAGTAATCCTGTTAAAGCAGGAATAAACAATAGTGTTTTTTTCAACGGTGATTGTTTAATAAAAAACGTATGGTGCAAAGTTGCCGTATCATCATTGTCAATTTCAAAAACATTTTTACTTAACCGAGACCGTAATGTTTCATTGAAATGCCGGATGGCATTACCGTGGCTGTCTTTATAGTTAATATCTTTTTGGGTAATGATATCGCCAAAAGTCAGTTTGATATTTTTCCCGAATTTTTTAAATGAACTATAGTTGATTGCAACCGGTAAAACCTCCAGATCAATCCCGTCTTCCCAACTGCTGATAGCCAGACGTGCCGTA
Organism: Chitinophagaceae bacterium; assembly: GCA_043782405.1. Lineage (GTDB taxonomy): Bacteria > Bacteroidota > Bacteroidia > Chitinophagales > Chitinophagaceae > Ferruginibacter. The sequence goes on along the minus strand of JAYWAN010000103.1, from coordinate 26,844 downwards.
CCTTTTTTTAGAGGACGTAAATGCCATTCATTAATGCATCGGCCTTCGCTGAATATGAGCACAATGCCATTTTGATTAAATATTTTTTTACAATGGCCGAATGTTTTATAATTTTCCTCCATATTTTCAACACCTTCACTTACCCGATACACCGGGAACATTTTAAAGCGAAATAAGAATCTTGCTGCCATTTTATTTTTAAAAGCGTCGCCCCTGGCCAGGGAATGAACTGTACCATCAAACAGTGTGCAAAGTATAATGGCATCTAGAAAAGAATTGGGATGATTTGCCGCAAGCAACAGCGGACCCTTATGTTGTAAGAGTTCTTTCCTCTTGATTGCAATGTCTCTGCAATAAATGGGTAAGGCTAGCCTTGCAATAATTTTTACAGCCTGGTATAACAAAGCAGTTTTTTATTTAAATATAGGATTTTAATTTTCAGTCTAAAAATCAGGAATGCTTTTCGTCTACCCCAAAAACTACGGGTTCTTCCGGTTTTTCCCGGTAAGAATTAAAAATACGGTCCCAAAAGCTGAATAGCGATCCATAATTGCTATCAGTTTCTTTTTGTTTATTAGAATGGTGAATACGATGCATAAGCGGGGAAGAAAATATTTTTCGGTACAACATATCTAGTTGGTTTGTGATGCGGATATTGGAATGATGTACGACAATAGCTGCAAAGAACAAGGCTTCATATATAAGCACAGGAATAAAAGAAAAACCCATCAGCAGAAAAACGATTGCTTTTAAGATCACAGAAAATAACAGTTCCACCGTATGAAAACGTAAAGCGGTTGTGCTGTTCATCTTTTCATCAAGATGATGAAAGCGATGAAACCGCCAGAGAAAACCCTGGATATGATTTAAGCGGTGCCACCAGTACATGAAAAAATCCATTGCCAGAATCGTTAAGCAGATACTGGCCCAGCCTGGTAGCCAGAACTGCTGTAATAACCCAAAATTGTTTTTATCAATCCGGCTCAGCATTTCAACTATCAGGGCAGAGGGAATAAAAAGTATTGCGGCATTGAAAATTCCTATAAATACATTGAAGCTTTCATTTTTGTTACTGTTATATTTTTTTTGCTGCGGAAAAATATGTTCGGATAAATACTGTAAAACAAATACACTGAAAAGAATAATGGTCTGAATTTTTTTCTCATGCAAATGTGCTAGGTAGCCGGGTAAGTTTATTTCGCAAATCATGATACGATTGGTTTAGATAACAGCCAGTCTACTTCGGTATCAACATCAATTAATTCGGCCAACAGGCCAACAGATAAATTGTGCTGTTCAGCATCTTCCAGTGTTTGCTTAAATACGGATTCGGTACTCCATTCTTTATTTTCAAAAATAAAATGCTGCATCTTATTCATGCCTAAAAGGTAATAACCACCATCATTTGCGGGCCCAATTACCAGGTCCTTTTCCCCTAGCATCGTAAATGAATCTTCAATGATTTGTGTTTGCAGTTGTAAACAATCACTTCCAATGATCACAATCTGTTCGTAACCGGCATTAAAAAGTTCGCTAAATGCATCGTTCATTTTTTTACCAAGTTCTCCATTGCCCTGTAATTTTTTTGTGAATCCTTCTTTACTCCAGATATCATTAGCTTCTGTATGTTGATGATAATAAATAAATTTATCAACCTTTACCTGTTCAGCTACCGCGTGGGTATGTAGCAGCAGGTCTTTGTAAATCTCCAATGCTTTTGCGTTGCCAACAGTGGCTGCCAGCCTTGTTTTAACTTTACCCAATTCAGGTTTGCGTACAAAAATAATTAGTGCCTGCCTCATCTATTTCCTTAATTTTTCTCCTTCAGTCCTTTTGGGGTGCAAGGTTGCATTTCTGTTCAGGTTTAAAGCTATTTGTTTTTCAGGCGACGAATTTGCCGGTGCTTTTCCAAATCTTAACTTTAATGCCCGCAGTCCGTTTTTGATTTCATTCCACAAATGAGGCAGCGGTTTATAGCCATAGGCTCGGTATTTACCCGGCTGTACTTTGCCCTTTGCGGAAACAAATTCCTCAATTTTTTTTACCCAGTTCTCAAACCTGCACATGTACTCGTTATCGTGTATCACATCCTCAGTTTGATTTCCGCTGTACTTTTTACCTATACCACTATCGGTGTATTCCCACAAATATTCAGGCACTTCAATGCCACCGTAACGGCATTGCCAAACAAGTGGAGCATAAGCCTGCGGGCTTTGCTGTCTATACCTGGGCATGCGCCCCGATCCCGCAATGATGAGCACCCGGAAGGGCCGTTCAGCAACTGGTAATGCCGCATTTTTATCATTAGGCTTCATGCATTTTTATTTGATTACTTCAATGTATGGGGCCATCAAAAAACAAGCCGCTTTTTTTTGGAAATAATTATTCTAATGTCCATTTCTTACCTTCAAGTTATGCAAAACATCTGGGAGGCTATAAAGAAATATTACACAACCCTTGGTGAAAGTTACCATGTTGACCCATTGATTTTTGTGGGCATACATGTAATAGCAACGCCGTTGTTTGTTATAGCTGTTGCCTGGGTCATAAAAAACTACCGGTGTAAAAAGCCGATGGTTTTGCCTGTTTTTGTTGCAGTGCTTATATTTAACGCTGCCAATATTTACCTGGTAATTTTTGGAAGAAATATTCCCTCGTGGATATATACGATTCTATTAGTTACAACATTGCTAACTGGTTATTTTTCATATAAAAAAGTGCGCAAAAAAATGAAAGCTGCTTAACAGCATCCACCTCCAGCGTAAAACCATGTAGAATCTGAAATAAAAATGTCGTCTCTTTTTAAAGCAGTTAACGCAGCGGCTGTTTTATCACAAACAGCCAGTGGCTGATTTGGCAATAGCATATGCCCTTTCTTATCATCAAAGAAATCTTCGCTACCATAATATATGGCCGTCTTGCCGGTAAATACACAAGGCCCGTCAGCAGGCATGGGATCCTTTATGGCGCATACTTCCACGCTTTCAATATAAATCAATTTATTCGTTGCATAATTTTTAGGGTCTAAAATCCGGTAAGGTCTTTTTGCTCTTATTTCAATAGTTCCAAAACCAATATCGGTTATCATTTTGATGTATTCTCTTAATGGAATAGAACCACTAAGGCATAAAGCCCTTAATCTTTCATCTTCCCGTAAAGTTGCGGGCATAATTGTTTCGCATGTCGGGTCGCTCATTACCAGCCTTCCTTTTGGCTTTAGCACTCTGTACATCTCGGCAAGTGCTTGTTTTAATTCTTCCCGCTTAAAAATATTAAAGAGGCAGTTTTGTGCAGCCACATCAATGCTGTTATCTGCTACAGGCAAGTTCAAGGCATCCCCCTTTCTTAGATCGACAAACTCCTTTCTAAACCAGGGATTTAATTTTTCGGCTTCAGCAAAATTTCTCTTGCTGGCTTCCAGCATTTCATCCACTATATCAACACCAACAACACCGTTTTTTTGCCTGCTGAAATAAGCAAACTGTAACAGTTCCATGCCTCCTCCAACACCAACGTATAATATTTTCGGATTATTCACAAGGTCCCTGGAATTAACCGTGGATCCGCAACCATAGTTCATTTGGTGCATTATTAAGGGTATATCCAATCCGGGCAGTTGCCAAACCGGTGTAATTGTGCAACACAAACCAACGTCGGGTGTTTCTGCAGCTGCTTTGTAAACATTTTTGGTTGTTTCTAAATATCCTGCTGTCATTTATTTTGTTTTTAAGATTGTTTTTAAGTTACCACACCGCCACAACTGCTGCCTGCGCCTGCGGTACAGCCAAAGCAATGCTGGTTAATAACAATGTAACGGTCAGATAATTCTTTTGTATTAAATGATGAAATATGTTTGCTACCGCAATCTACTTTCAATTCCAGCATCTGGTTAAAATCGCAATCATAAATAAATCCATCCCAGCCTATAGACAATGTATTGCGACACATTACATTTGCTGCTGCAGCAGGATTGAATGCCGACAATAATTTTTGCATGTATTTTTCATAATTGCCGGTTTGCAGCAAATATTCTAAAAAGCGGCTGATAGGTAAATTCGTAATGGCAAACAATGCATGAAATGAAATACCAAAATCCTTTTTAAGTGAATCTTTGAATTCTTTTTCCAACGAGGTTTGTGATGGCGGTAGAAAAGCACCAGCCGGATTATAAACAAGGTTTAATATTAATTCACTTCCTTCCAAGCCATAGCCAACAGCATTCAGCATCTGCAATGCCTTGATGCTATCTTCAAAAACGCCATCGCCACGCTGCCTGTCGGTACGGTATTTTGAATAAAAAGGAAGAGAAGATACTACCTCAATATGGTGTAGTTTGTAGAACTCAGGAAGGTCATAATACTTTTTATTGGCCCTGATGATGGTAAGGTTACAGCGAACAATTATTTTAATGTTTTTATTTAACTTTTTAATTTCCTCCACAAACCACCTGAAATCAGGATTCATTTCGGGCGCTCCGCCTGTAAGATCAACGATTGTAAATGAAGGGTTTGCTGCCAATATATCGAGGCATTGTTGCATGGTTTCCCTGGTCATTATTTCTTTTCTATCAGGCCCTGCATCAACATGACAATGCTTGCAAACCTGGTTACACATCTTGCCAACATTGATCTGGAATATTTCTAACGCAACAGGTTTGAACGGGTACAAACCAATTTCTTCCAGCTTTTGCTGAAACGGCACCAGGTAATATGCATCATCATGATTGGCACCATGCTCCAATATCTCTATTTGTTCATGAGAATCAGATAAAATATTTCCACTTGCTTTTAAGGATTTCATACCCATGTCCCGTCAAGGAGAACTTAGTTTAATGGTTAATAATTAATTGCAAAGTGTATTAAATTCGTGACTTGATGAAGATAATTTAATCTCCACCCGGATCTTTTTATAATCAGTTCCTTTTTGGGTGAGCGGAGGGGTGATTCACATCGCAATCTCCTTCACTTTATTCATCATTTGTACGCCATGTACCAATGCCGCGCCTCCTTTTATGGCAGCAGCAATATGTACAGCTTCCATCATCTGTGCTTCGCTATATCCTTTTTCATAAGCATCGCTGCTGTATGCATCAATGCAGTAGGGGCATTGGACTGCATGGGCCACGGCTAATGCTATCAGTGATTTTTCTTTGGCGCTCAAAGCGCTATCGGCAAAAGCTGCGCCGTACCATTCAAAAAATTTATCGGCTAGGTTTTTTTGATATTCACCAATGTTTCCAAATTTATTTAAGTCGGCTGCATTGTAATAATGATTATTCATAAAATTCATTGTTTATAGTTATCTAAGTAAAGAGTCCAGTCGTATTTTCTAAAAACAATTTCCGGGTTAACATCGGGGGAAAGTAATTGTTTTGCTTTCAGCAATTCAATCATTTTTTTCTTACCGCCAAAATCTCTGCGAAACCAGCTAAGGATAGTGGGCAAATTTAAAATATTGGTTTCTTTATGATAAAAGGCTTCGGAACTGAGATAAGCAGTAGTGGCAAGATCCAGTTGTGCATTCAGATTTTCAGGATTGTAAAATGCAATAGGCGGGCAGCTTCTGGCCCCGCAGTTTAATGCAAAATGAACCCGGTAATCTAATTTATCAACCCGTAATTGTTTTTCAGTTTTACCAGGGAATAATTTTGAGAAATAGCCAAGGCTCCATTTTACACTGCTTTTTCTTAAAATACCATGTTCAATTTTATCGAGACTGAAGATTTTGTGCGCAACAACAATGTTCTTGTTTTTGAAAAATTTATTTCTGCTTTTATATTGATCAGGATCTTTATGAAGGGACGCATTTGTATATGCATTGTAGAGGTTTATCCAGAACGCTTTTTTATCGTCATCATTTTTTAGACCACCCAGCAGATCCTCATAGTTTAAGTTACTTAATTGATTTATATAAGAAGTTACCTCTTCATTTGTTTTAGCGGCATACATAAAATCCTGTGATAGTTTAACCAGTGTATTATTACTGCCAGTGAATACTTTTGGATTATCATGTTCTTTTTGCTGCATATTGCTTACAGGGGTTGAAGTTTTTGTTTCGACCTTTATTTTCGAATCGTTAATAAATTTTTCCAGGATACTTTCCGACAAATCTGCAGCATTGGTAATTGACAAAACCGTTAAATTCCTATCCAGTATTACGGTGTAAGGATAGGATGGCGGTTTAAAAGCATTTGTAAATAAGTTCCCTTCATCTGCTACTATTGGAAATATAAGCTTTTTCCTGTTGCTGATGAATTTTGTAAGTTTAATTTCAGGTTCTGTTGATACCAGCAAAATACGAATATCGTCTCCAAACTTGTTTTTATATTCTTCTAAATCGGGTAGTGCCTTTATACAGGGTGCGCACCAGGTTCCAAAAAAATCTATAATAGTTATGGTATGTTTTAATTTGTTTAAAGATGAGGAAGCCGATGTGTAATTAAGAATTTTGTCAATTTTCATATCTGCAACAATATCACCCGGTTTATAGGGTGTTTGTGCCAGCCCGGTAAACGGGAGTATCACCAATATGGACCAAAAAAATTTCATTGTAAATGGGTAAAATTTTTCTGTTTAAATATACGTAAATTCACAGCAAATGGTTTATCTATGGTTTATTCGCTTGCTGATGTAAAAAATTGTACTGCTTATTTGCAATCGAAAGGAATAATAGCCCCTGCTGCAGGCATTGTATTAGGAACAGGCTTGAGTGCACTTATCAATGCGGTAGATATAAAAATCGCAATTCCATACAGCGAAATACCAAACTTCCCGGAAGCTACCGTGGAATTCCATAAAGGCAACCTGATTTATGGCGCAATTGACAAAGTGCACGTACTGGTAATGCAGGGTAGGTTTCACTATTACGAAGGCTACGGTATGCAGCAGGTAACTTTTCCAATAAGAGTTATGAAAGAATTGGGTGTAAAATACCTGCTATTGAGCAATGCGGCAGGCGGCATGAACCCTGATTATAAAAAAGGAGATTTGGTATTGTTGACTGATCATATCAATGAACAACCTGAAAATCCGTTGCGGGGCCTGAATGATCGTGCATTCGGAAACCGGTTTGTAGATATGTGTTGCCCGTACGATGAGGAATTGAATAAAAAAATAGCTATGACGGCTGAAAAATTATCCGTTTTGTTAAGGCGTGGAATTTATGTTGCTGTTGCCGGGCCTAACCTGGAAACAAGAGCTGAATACAGGCATCTGCGAAGTATTGGCGCAGATATGGTTGGCATGAGTACGGTGCCTGAAGTAATAGTTGCAAATCATATTGGATTGCCCTGCGCTGCCGTAAGTGTAATTACGGATGAATGCGATCCCGATAATCTGAAGCCGGTAAATATTGCAGAAATTATTGCGGTAGCCCAAAAAGCTGATGAGCAATTGAGCAAAGTTCTTGTTGAAACGATTAAGACTTTAGTTTAACTGCGGATCAATGGGGAAATTGATCATCATTTCATACTCGCCGCCCAAATGTTGCAGGCTGCCTTTCCATACTTCGTTGTGACGGGTATGAAAAACTAAATTTCGTGTAGCGGAAACAGTTAGCCAGCTTTTCTCCCTGAGCTCGGAGCTCAGTTGCCCATCGCCCCAGCCACTATAACCGATAAAGAATTTGATCTTATCGGGGTCGAGGCGCTTGCTTTTTATGAGTGCTGTTACCGTTTCAAAATTGCCTCCCCAATAAATATCGTTGTTTACTTTGTACGAATCAGGAATAAGGTCGGGGCACTGGTGTAAAAAATGGATGGTATCCTGCTGTACCGGCCCTCCATAATAAACCGGCAAATTGTGACCCTCCAGGTCAGTGATCAGCTCATCAAGCGTTTGTTCATATTGCTTATTCAACACAAAACCAAAACTGCCTTGGTCCTGGTGTTCACAGAGGAATACTACGGTCCTGATAAAATTCGGGTCCTTCAAAAAAGGGTCTGCTATCAATAATATGCCGGGGGCGGGCTGAATCATATCCTAAAATAAGATTTAATTGTAAAAGGAATAATATTAACAGGATTTTTTTTACAAACTGATATTCTAAACCTTAGTTAAATTTCTGATTTAAGGCTTTTAGTTTATTTTACAGACGTATACTAATTTATCTTTACAGGCATGAAGAGAATTTTTCCCATAATTACGATACTGATATTGCTGTCATTACTGGGGCTCATTTTTTTCCAGATACTTTGGATCGACAGTGCAAGAGATGCCAAGGACAAGCAGGTAGAAGAAAATATTGCGCATGCCATGGACGAAGCAGGTATGATATTAACCCAGGATAAAGGCTCCATTATTCCTATGGGACAAAGAAATGACCTCCTTTTCCCGGGCGATAAATTGCAACAGCAATATTTTAAACCATCAGTGGTACAGCGGTTTTCACTGGATGAGATATCAGACATCATCCGCAAGGCATTTAACAGGAATAAATTACAGGATTTCCCTTTTGAATTTGCAATAAGCACCAATTCAATAAACGGGGAAACTAAAATGAGCGAAGGCTTTTATAAATTATTCAGCGATTCTTCCAATAATATAAATCACGTTTACCCGCTTGAACCGCAGAGCGGCAGTAATTTTGAGAACCTTGTACGGGAAGAGTTGCTTTCTGTTATTGTTCCGCATCAAAAAACGATCATCTGGAAGGAAATGATCTGGTTCATTATCGGATCTATACTTTTTACTATTATCATCACTACAGCATTTTTTATCACGATAAGAACATTGCTGAAACAGAAAAAACTGAGTGAGATAAAATCGGATTTTATCAATAACATGACGCACGAATTCAAGACTCCGCTGGCCACCATTTCACTTGCAGTTGATGCTTTGAAAAATGAAAAGGTAAAATCCAATGTTGAGAAAACAAATTATTTTACAGGCATCATTAAGGAGGAGAACAAAAGAATGAACAAGCAGGTAGAAACTATACTGCAGGCGGCTTTGCTGGATAAGCAGGAAGTGCAACTGAACCTGAAAAAAATGCCTGCACATGACCTTATCGTAAGTGCATTAAACAATATCAACCTACAGGTGGAGGAGAAGCAAGGGAAGCTTGAAGTGCATTTAGATGCAGAAGATGACATAATCATGGCGGATGAAGTACATTTTACCAATCTCATTAATAACTTACTTGATAATGCTGTAAAATATTCCAAAGATGATCTGCATATAAAACTGAGTACACAAAATTCGGGCAACCGTTTAAAAATAAAAATTGAAGACAATGGCATTGGTATGAATAAAGAAACCCTTAACAGGATCTTCGAAAAATTTTACAGGGCGCATACCGGCAATGTCCACAATGTAAAAGGTTTTGGCCTTGGGTTAAGCTATGTTAAAACAATGGTGAATGCCCACCAGGGAATCATTAAAGCAGAAAGCATTTTGGGAAAAGGAAGTACATTTATTATTTCTATTCCCCTTGTAAAATAGCATTCATCTTTTTGCAAGTGGTACCACCAATTTCAATCCACTCCATTCTTCACTTACAGCGCAAACCTTTATATCTACAAGGTCATTTTGTAAAGCAAAACTCCTGATCACATCCTCTGTCAGATCTGTAATCATCCCAGAACTTTTTTTATACCAAGACACCCAGACAATAATGCCGGTTTTCTTTTTGCAAAGAGGCAATATCTTTTTCATACCTGCTTTAAATGCAACATTATTTTTTGCGAAAAGATGAATAAGATCAGGCATTTCCTTCAATGAAGCAAGTTGTTCGCTAAGATCAGTAGCTACAAGTTTGAAATAATCCGCAGGCGCATTTATTAGCAGCAGTTTCATACCCGGCTGGATGCTTAATTTTTTCAGGAGTGGGGTTCCTGAGTACCCGGCTGCTGCCATAGCTGTATGTTTTTTAAGTAATTAACACTAATTCACCGCTATTCACATTCAATTCACAGCTAAATTCCCGTAAAAGGCATTAAAGCCTTTACCAGTTTGAGCCAGGCCTTTGTGGATAAAAAACTTTCTCCAAAAAATGCACGTGAAGTGGGAAAAAGTGTTATTTTGTGGAAATATCTGTTCAAATAGAGCTAAATAATTGAAAATGATAGGTTTTCTGGGTGAATACGAAGCTACTTTAGATGCGAAGGGGCGTTTTCTTTTACCGGCAGGCTTTAAAAAGCAATTGCCGGATGAGGGAGCCACGCATTTCGTCATCAACAGGGGCTTTGAAAAATGCCTGACACTATACCCATTGCAAAGCTGGGAACCTATTTTTTCGGAGATCAGCAAACTGAATGATTTTGATCCTAAGGTAAGAGAATTTCGCCGCTATTTTTTAAATGGAGCAACCCAATTAGAGTTGGATTCTGCCGGGCGTTTGTTACTGCCCAAAAACCTTACGGAGCATGCATCGCTGGAGAAAGACATTGTGCTGGTATCGGCCTTAAACAAAATTGAGATCTGGGACAAAAGTAAGTATACACAGTTCTTTGAAACTTTTACACCGCAATCTTTCAGTGACCTGGCAAATGAAGTGATGAATAAAAAGGATGATTAATCAGTTAATCGGTTAATGCGTATGGAAGGACAAAACGAGTCAAAACGGATTAACGGATCAACAGATAACCAGAATGATTATCACACGCCGGTATTACTGAAAGAAGTCACTGAAGGATTAGACATCAAACCGGGCGGCGTTTATGTGGATTGCACATTTGGCGGAGGCGGACACAGCCTTGCCATACTGCAAAAATTAAACGAAGCCGGAAAACTACTGGTATTTGACCAGGACGAATCTGCCGCAAAAAATTTACCGGATGATGAACGGGTGATCTTTGTTCCGCAAAATTTTCGTCATGTCCAACGTTTTTTACGCCTGCATAAAATTACGCAGGCAGACGGTCTGCTTGCTGATCTTGGCGTTTCCAGTCACCAGTTTGATGAAGCCGGCCGAGGGTTCTCTATCCGTTTTGACGCCGCCCTGGATATGCGAATGGACCAACGGAAAAGCATAACCGCAGCTGATGTACTCAAAAATTTTACTGAGCAGCAGTTGCATAAAATGCTGGAACAATACGGCGAAGTAACCAATGCAAAAACGCTGGCAAAAACAATCGTAACCCAAAGAGCATTGGCCCCCATCCGTACCATCAATGAATTCAAACAATCCGTTCAGGCAGTGGTGAAAGGTAATCCTCAAAAATACTTTGCCCAGGTATTTCAGGCACTGCGCATTGAAGTGAATGATGAATTGGGAGCATTGAAAGAATTGCTGCAGCAGATCCCCGCCATATTAAAGCCAGGTGGCCGTGCAGCTGTTATTACGTTTCATTCGCTGGAAGACCGTATCGTAAAAAACTTTTTTCGCGACGGCACTTTCCAGGAAACTGTAACAGATGAAGTATACGGTAACCGATTTGAAAACCCGTTAAAGGTGATCACCAGGAAACCTGTAAGCCCCTCAGAAGAAGAATTAAGAAAAAATCCAAGATCAAGAAGTGCAAAGTTGAGAGTGGCAGAGAAGAAATGAAAACCCGGTTTACAGCTCATAGTTCTTAGTTGACAGCAGATAAAAAATTTAGAATGTCAGACTGCATACGCAGCTTTTAAAAAAATAAAAAAATTGCAGGAAGATAAAAACATAGCGAAAGAACAACAAACCGTTCAGAAAGGGGACTGGAAAAAATACCTGAGCCATAAATGGGTGGTTAAGAATATTCCTTTCTTCCTGTTTTTAGCCATGCTGGCGGTACTGTATATCTATAATGGCCATTATGCAGATAAACTGTTGCGAAAGATCAGCACAACAGAAAAACACATCAAAGAACTGGAGTACGAATACAAGACAGTAAAAAGCGAAGTGATATTCAGAAGTAAGGCCAGTGAACTGGTAAAGGCGGTTGAACCATTGGGTTTAAAAGAATTGACTGCACCACCTGTTTCACTTCTTGCCGCAGAGCAGAAAAAATAAAAATAACATTCCCTTCTCACTAATGCGAAGGGAGCAAAATAGTGGATGTAAAAAAAGACATATTGTGGAGGGTATATCTCTGTTTTATAGGGATGATATTACTAGGTGCAATGGTAGTAAGCAAGGCTTTCTATATTCAGCGGGTGCAGGGGAAATACTGGAAGAGCATGGGAGACAGCCTGCACTTAAAATATTTGCCAATAGAAGCAGAAAGGGGCACTATTTATAGTGAGGATGGTAATATGTTGAGTACATCGGTCCCGGTTTTTGATGTGTTCATCGATTTTGGTGCGGAAGGCTTGAGAGAGAAAGACGGAAAAAGATTTAAAGAGAATATCGACACATTGAGTAATTGCCTTGCCAACCTTTTTAAAGACAAGCCCCCGGCAGTTTATCAAAACGAGTTACAATTTGCTTATAAGAATGAAGACAGGTATTATACTTTGAAAAAGAAAATATCCTTTTTGCAATACGAACAGCTCAGGGATTTTCCTTTGGTAAAACAAGGGAGAAATAAAAGTGGGTTCATTATTGAAGCAAGGGATAAACGTATTAATCCTTATGTGCTGCTAGCTAACCGAACCATCGGTCTGTCGAGAGACGATGCTTCAAAAAATGTTGGATTGGAACAGCGATATGACAGTTTGCTGAGTGGTAAAAAGGGCCAGCGCCTGTTCAGGTATATTGCCGGGGCATATATGCCGGTTGATGGTGCAGAAGTAGAACCGGAAAACGGGAAAGATATTATTTCCACTATTGATACTTATATGCAGGATGTTGCTGAAACTGCGCTGATGAGAATGCTGAGAAAAAATAATTCAGTACATGGTACGGCCATCATCATGGAGACAGCTACGGGTAAAATAAAGGCAATCGCCAACCTGGGTAAACAAAAAAATGACAGCCTTTACACAGAAGACCTGAATTATGGTATTGGCAAGCGAACAGAACCAGGTTCTATATTTAAGCTCGCTACTTTATTGAGTTTATTGGAAGATAAATATGTTGATATCAATACAAAAGTTGAATGTGGTAGCGGGGTTATGGATTTTTACGGATTAAAGATCAAGGATTCACATTTGGGCACGGGTACTATTACTGTTAAAGATGCGTTTACCCGCAGTAGTAATGTGGCATTTGCAAAACTCGCCGACCAATATTATCATAATCAACCAGCAGCATTTATTAATCACCTTCACCAGTTGCGGCTTGATACGCTAACCGGAGTGGACATCACAGCTTCTTCGGGCTTCCCTGTTATCAAAAAAGCCAACAGTAAAGGATGGAGTGCTACAACAATTCCGTTTATGGCGCACGGTTATGAAGAACTTGTAACGCCATTGAATATGCTGATGCTTTATAATGCTGTTGCTAACAATGGCAAGATGATGCAGCCCTACCTGGTTAGTTCAATTAAAGAATATGGTGTTGAAGTAAGGTCTATCCGGCCTAAAGTGGTTGTGGAAAAAATATGTAGTGATGAAACACTGGTACAATTGAAGGAATGTTTGAAAGCAGTTGTAGACAGTGTTCATGGCACAGCCCATAAAACCGTATTCGATACAGCTTATTCCATTTCCGGTAAAACAGGCACTGCCGTTACTGCAGATGGTAATAAAGGCTACAATAAAAACAATAAAACATACCAGGCTTCATTCATTGGTTATTTTCCTTCTGATCAACCAAAGTATACGATTGCTGTTGTTGTGCAAAACAGTCTTGGATCGAAACTTGTTTATGGTGCAGATGTTTCGGGTACGGTATTTAAAGAGATTAGCGATAAGATCTATGGCCGTTACCTGAGTACAAAAAAATATATAGCGCCTGGTAAAGCAGATAGTATTCTCCACAGTTATTATGGCATGAAGAATGAATGGAATACCATTTTAAGTATGCTGGGTATTTCTTTCACCGATTCAGCTGTTGCCGGTTACTGGAGATCAATGCAATTAAAAAATAATGCCGGGATTTTAAATACACCGCCAAATTCAATGTCAAGATCCGATTCTGTAACCCCTAACGTTGTCGGAATGGGATTGAAAGACGCGGTGTATTTATTAGAAAACAAAGGGCTTAAAGTAATGGTTACGGGAAGGGGTAGGGTATTGAACCAATCCTTAACAGCAGGTACAAATTTTAAAAAAGCACAAACCATATCATTAATACTGAATTGATACTGCAGGATATACTATATAAAGTTTCCATCCGCTCTGTAAAGGGTAATACCAATATCGACATTAGCGCACTGACCATTGATTCCCGTAAAGTGAATACCAACTCCTGCTTTATTGCTGTGAAAGGGGCTGCAGCAGATGGCCATACATTTATTGACAACGCTATCAAAAAAGGTGCTGGGGCTATAGTGTGTGAAATATTACCACCGGTTATACATGACCATATCACTTATGTAGAAGTGGAGAACAGCGCTGCAGCTGCCGGCTACATGAGCCATAATTTTTTTGGAGAACCTTCTTTAAACATAAAGCTGGTGGGTGTTACCGGTACAAATGGCAAAACAACCATTGCTACTTTATTATGGAAACTGTTTAGTGCATCAGGCCATAAATGCGGTTTAATAAGTACCGTGCAGAACCAGGTAGGTACCGAAATAATTGCTGCAACACATACTACACCTGATGCCATCAGTGTAAATGCTTTATTGAGACAAATGTCTGATGCAGGCTGCACTTATGTATTCATGGAATGTAGCAGCCATGCCATTCATCAGCACCGTATCACCGGCTTGCAATTCAAAGGAGCTTTATTCAGTAATATCACCCACGACCATCTTGATTACCATCAAACTTTCGATGAATACATCCGTGTAAAAAAATCATGGTTCGATGATTTACTACCAACCGCATTTGCAATCAGTAATGCCGATGATAAAAGAGGTGCAGTGATGTTACAAAACACAGTAGCAAAAAAATATTTCTACAGCCTTAAAACAATAACTGATTTTAAGGGAAAGATATTGGAGAACGGCTTATCGGGCCTGCACATGACAATAAATGACAAGGAAGTTTTCTTCCGGCTGATCGGTGAATTCAATGCCTATAATTTGCTGGCAGTTTATGGCGCCGCAGTTTGCCTTGGCCAGGATAAGGATGAAACCCTGCAGGTATTGAGCAGTCTTGATGGGGCTGAAGGAAGATTTGACTACATGGTCAGTAAAAAAGATGGGGTGATCGGAATCATTGATTATGCACATACACCCGATGCATTATTGAATGTGCTGGCAACAATAAAAAAATTAAGGCAGGGAAACGAACAGGTGATTACTGTGGTTGGCTGCGGGGGCGACAGGGATAAAACCAAGCGTCCTGTTATGGCAGAAGTAGCTTGCGAATACAGTGATAAAGTGATCCTTACTTCGGATAACCCACGCAGTGAAGATCCGTTGGAGATATTAAAAGATATGCAGCGTGGAGTGAATGTGGCAGCAAAAAAAAAAGTCATTTCAATTGCCGATAGGAGAGAAGCTATTAAAACAGCCGTAAGCCTTGCGCAGAAAGAAGATATTGTTTTGGTAGCAGGAAAAGGGCACGAGAAATACCAGGAGATAAAAGGGGTGAGAAATGATTTTGATGATAAAAAAATACTAAATGAAATGTTTGAGTTGTTGGAAAAATAGGAAGATGTGCGGATGTGCAGATATGTAAATGTGCAGATGGGAAGATTTCTGGAAGATTGTATGTAATAAATAAAAGGGTCAACAAGTTTAAAGCATTTGTACATTAAAAATTATGCTGTATCATTTATTTGATTGGTTAACAAGACAAGGTTTCCGGTTCCCGGGAAGCGGGCTTTTCCAGTTCATCACTTTCAGGGTATTGCTGGCTTTGATCCTGAGCCTGTTGATAACGACGGTATTTGGTAAAAAACTGATCGGGTACTTACAACGTAAGCAGTTAGGCGAATCCGTTAGAGAGCTTGGCCTGGCAGGTGAACAACAGAAAAAAGGTACTCCAACAATGGGAGGTATTATTATCATCCTGGCCATCATCATACCAACACTGTTACTGGCCAATCTTGACAAAGTGTACATACGCCTGATGTTGTTATGCACTGTGTGGCTGGGCGGCATTGGTTTTATTGATGACTATTTAAAGATCAGGGCAAAACGCAGGGCACAGGCAGCAGGAGTTACCTATAAAAAAAGCGATAGTGACGGCCTTGCGGGAAGGTTTAAAATATTTGGACAGGTGATGCTGGGAATAATTGTAGGATCAACGCTTTATTTTAATCAAAGCGTGGTGGTTAAACGCGAAGTTATCTCAGGAAATGTTCCGATGGGATTAATAGAAAAAACCACAAAAGCAAAGCGGGATACGGTATTGGTAGATGGAAAAATACATGAATTTGCCTCTGTAAAAACACCCATCACTACCATTCCATTTTTAAAAGCACATGAATTCAATTATGCAAAACTACTTCCTAAAAGCTGGCGTGATTATACTTATATACTCTATATCCTTATTGTGATATTCATCGTAACGGCTGTGAGTAACGGCGCCAATATTACTGATGGACTGGATGGATTGGCGACCGGGGTGAGCGCCATTATGGGATTAGGACTTGGAGTATTTGCCTATGTAAGCGGTAATATAAAATTTGCCGAATACCTCAACATCATGTACATCCCCAACCTTGCTGAGCTGTCTATTTTTATTGCAGCATTTGTTGGTGCATGTATTGGGTTTCTGTGGTACAATGCTTACCCGGCCCAGGTTTTTATGGGAGACACCGGTAGCCTCGCATTGGGTGGCATCATTGCAGCACTCGCCATTATTGTCCGCAAAGAATTGTTGATACCGTTTTTCTGCTTCGTGTTTTTGGTAGAAAATTTAAGCGTGATGATTCAGGTTGGTTATTTCAAATACACCAAACGAAAGTATGGGGAAGGGCGGCGCGTATTTTTGATGAGCCCCTTACATCATCATTATCAAAAACTGGGATACCATGAAAGTAAGATAGCCGTGCGGTTTTGGATCATTACCATATTGAGTGTAGCATTGGCGATCGTGACATTGAAATTGAGATAAAAACTTTGGCAAAGTTTAATGATAGTATTGAAAAACCAAAAACCTGGATTCGAATGAAAATTTGATTCAAAGTTTTTCAATTGTTAAAACCATTATCTGTTAAAACCAATTTGATATCCTGAGAAACCAATGACCTGTTAAATTCTATGCTGTTGAAGAACCATTTTTTGCTTCACCTGGTGAAGCAGTAAAACATTGTAATCAGCGAATGAAGAAAAGGTTAGTCATACTTGGTGCAGGAGAAAGCGGCATCGGCGCTGCCTTACTGGCAAAGCAGCAGGGCTATGATGTATTTGTAAGCGATGGAGGAATGGTGAAAGAAAATTACAAAACCGAATTAGAGCTGAACCATATTGATTTTGAAGAAGGACAACATGACACAGACAGGATATTAAATGCAAATGAAGTGATGAAGAGTCCTGGCATACCCGAAAAGAATGAACTGGTAATGAAGATCAGGGCAAAGGGTATTCCCATCATCAGTGAAATAGAACTGGCTTATCGATACAAAGGCAATAGTAAGATCATCGCCATCACAGGTACTAACGGAAAAACCACCACCACTGCACTAACCTATCATATGTGCAAGACCGGTGGGGCCGACTGTGCCATGGTAGGTAATATCGGGTACTCATTTGCCAAACAGGTTGCTGAAGACCCCAAACCATTGTATGTGGCCGAGATCAGTTCTTTCCAGCTGGATGATATTAAAACATTCAGGCCCGATGTGGCGGTTTTGACCAATATCACTGAAGATCATCTTGACCGCTACAATTATAAGATTGAAAATTATATCGATAGCAAGTACAGGATAGTGATGAACCAGCAACCCGAAGATGTTTTTATCTATAACCTCGACGACGACGTAACTACGAAAACGATAAACAATTATCCCATTAAATCAACACTAGCCCCATTCACCATGAGTAAACAACTGCCACAGGGAGCATACCTGATGAACGCGAAGATGCACCTGAAATGGAAAAATGAAGAGATGCAGATGAGTATTGAGGACTTTGCCATAAAAGGCAAACACAACCAATACAACAGCATGGCTGCAAGCCTGGCAGCAACGGCAGTGGATATACGAAAGGAAAAGATAAGAGAAGCGCTGCAAACTTTCGAAAGCCTGGAACACCGGATGGAATCCGTAGTTACCATCAAGGGGGTTGAATTCATCAATGACAGTAAGGCCACCAATGTAAACAGTACCTGGTTTGCACTGGAAAGTATGGAAAAGCCCGTAATCCTTATACTGGGGGGTGTTGATAAAGGCAATGATTACACGCTGATCAAAGAGCTGGTAAAGGAAAAAGTGAAAGCCATTGTTTGCATGGGCACCGAGAACCGTAAGATCCATGAGGCTTTTGGAGATATTGTTTCGCTGATGGTGAATACCGATAATACAAAAGATGCAGTGCAGTCGGCGTTTCATTTTGCAAGCAAGGGCGATGTTGTATTGCTTAGCCCGGCCTGCGCCAGTTTTGATCTTTTTAAAAATTATGAAGATAGGGGCAAACAGTTTAAAATGGCAGTGAAGGAATTATAACCAGGAGATCAAAGGAGAAAAAGAGATAAATGCAACGACTCCTTTTCTCTTTTATCCTCTTAGCTAAAAAAATAAATGGCTGAACAAATAAACATAAAACAATTCTTTACACCCTCATTGAGCGGTGTAAGCAATAACCTTGTTTCCAAAACAAAGGGCGACAGGGTTATCTGGGGAATTGTAGTCATTCTTACACTGGTAAGTTTATTGGTAGTTTATAGCAGTACCGGTTCATTGGCCTACAAATACAGCAAGAGCACGGAAAGTTATCTGTTCAAGCAGTTTGCATTCATCATACTGGGCGTATTGGTCATTTATTTTGCACACCGCGTCAATTATACGATCTATTCAAGGGTGGCCAAATTACTTTTCCTCATTTCTATTCCATTATTGATATACACTTACTTTTTTGGTACAAAACTGAATGAAGGCAGCCGCTGGATCATGCTACCGGTGATCAATATGACCTTCCAGACATCTGATATGGCCAAATTGGCGCTGTTCATGTACCTGAGCCGCCAGCTGAGCCGTAAGCAGAATGTGATCAAGGATTTTAAACAGGGATTTTTGCCGGTTATCATTCCTGTTGCTATCATTTGCCTGTTGATAGCACCTGCTAATCTTTCCACTGCAATGCTTATTGCCGGTACAAGTTTTATGCTGATGTTTATCGGAAGGGTGAACACCAAACATATTTTATTGACCATTGGTATTGCAGTAGTGCCAATTATTTTATTGCTGACAATTGCTGTAAAATATTATGATGAAACAGCGCACAAGGCCAAAGACCTGCCTGCTGTTTTTTCAGTAGGCCGTATACCAACATGGGTAGGCCGTATTCAAACTTTTATCTACAGCAATAAGGAAGATGAAAATGAAAAACTATACCAGATCAACCAGGCAAAGATCGCTATTGCCAATGGCGGATGGTTGGGCAAGGGGCCAGGCAACAGCCAGCAAAGGAATTTTTTACCACATAGTTACAGCGATTTTATTTATGCGATAATAATTGAAGAATATGGATTGATAGGAGCAGGCTTCATGGTATTCATTTACCTGCTGTTCCTGTACCGCTGCATCCGCCTGTACCGGAAATGCCCTTTTGCATTCGGTGCCTTTCTTGCGCTGGCACTCAGTTTTACTTTGGTGATACAAGCCATAGCAAATATGGGAGTAGCAGTAGGGGCTTTTCCAAATACCGGGGTTACGTTACCGTTAGTAAGCATGGGCGGCAGCAGTTTCCTGTTCACCTGTTTATCTATCGGTATCATTTTAAGTGTGGCAAGAAATGTGGAACAATTAGAAGGACAGAAAGAGGTCATTATTCAATAGCAAGCTTTGACCATTAACAAATGACCAAACGGATTATTATAGCAGGCGGCGGCACAGGCGGACATATTTTTCCGGCAATTGCTATCGCTAATGCCATAAAAAAACTGGAGCCATCAACAGAAATATTATTTGTAGGCGCCAAAGGAAAAATGGAAATGGAGAAAGTGCCGCAGGCAGGCTATACGATCGCAGGATTGGATATAGCAGGGTTCAACAGGAGTTCTTTGATAAAAAATATCGGATTACCATTTAAACTGCTCAACAGTTTTGTACAGGTGCGAAAGATATTCAGGTATTTTAAGCCAACTGCTGTGATCGGTGTTGGCGGTTATTCCAGTTTTCCTGTATTGCGCTATGCCCAGTCGAAGGGAATTCCTTCGTTTATCCATGAGAGTAATTCCTTTGCCGGGAAAAGCAATAAGTTATTGGGAAAGAAAGCGAGTAAGATATTTGTTGCTGGTGATGGCATGGAAAAATTTTTTCCGGCCAATAAGATCATGGTAACGGGAAACCCGGTAAGGACAGGCATCACAACAAGTACCGTGAGCAGGGAAGAAGGGATAAAATTTTTTGGACTGGACCCCGGAAAAAAAACGGTACTGTCCATTGGCGGAAGCCTGGGCGCAAAAAGCATCAACGAAGCGCTGGATAAAAGCCTGGAAGAGTTTGAAAAGAATAATCTTCAGCTCATCTGGCAAACGGGTAAACCTTTTGTATCAAAGGGAAAAGAGCGCGCTGCAGGTAAAAACAATATTTGGACAAATGATTTTATCACACAGATGCAATACGCTTATGCAGCCGGCGACCTGGTGATCAGCAGGAGCGGGGCGATGGCCATTGCAGAATTATGCGTGATGAAAAAGCCGGTGGTGTTTGTGCCTTTTCCCTTTGCGGCCGAGGACCACCAAACGGTAAATGCACAAAGTTTAGTTAATAAAAATGCCGGCATAATGATAAAAGATAGTGAAGCGTTAGATAGGTTGGTCCCGTCGGTGATTGCTTTATCAAAAGATGAGCAAAAACAAAATGAATTGACAATAAATATCGGCAGGCTGGCCATAACCGATGCTGATACCATTATTGCAAAAGAAATATTGAATAGTATAAAGTGATTGACATAAAGCACATAGAACGGATATATTTTATCGGGATTGGCGGAATTGGCATGAGTGCGCTGGCAAGATATTTTAATGCAAGGGGCGTTGTTGTAAGCGGCTATGATAAAACAGAAACGGCTTTAACCAAGCAGCTGGCAAAAGAAGGAATTGCGGTGCATTATGAAGATAATATCGAGTTCATTGATAAGGATGTAGCGTTGGTGGTTTATACTCCTGCAGTTCCGAAAGATCATGCGGAGTTGAATTTTTATCAACAACATAATTATAACGTAGTAAAGCGCAGTGATGTGCTGGGTGCTATAACAAACAGTTCTTTTAATATCTGCATAGCAGGTACACATGGTAAAACAACCACCAGTACGATGGTTGCACATATACTCAGGGATAGCGGGTATGGGTGCAATGCATTCCTGGGCGGTATTGCAGTGAACTATGACAGTAATTTTTGGGCCGATGAAAAAAATGTTTGTGTTGTTGAAGCAGATGAATACGACAGGAGTTTTTTGAAATTAAGTCCGGATGTGGCCATTATAACAGCGATGGATCCTGATCACCTGGATATCTATGGCACGGCAGAAAATGTGGAGCAGGCATTCATTGATTTTTCGGCTAAAATAAAACCAGGCGGAGTGCTGATCAATAAATTTGGTCTTTCGAGAGGCGATGAATTGAAAGGTGATAATAAAAAAAGCTATCACCTGAACAATGAGCAGGCTGATGCATATGCAACTGATATTAAAATGAACAATGGGAGTTATCAATTTGATGTGGTGCAAAAAGACTGGACATTAAAAGGAGTGGTTTTGAATATGGGCGGCATGCACAATATAGAAAATGTAACTGCAGCTATAACCGTTGCGCATCATTTAGATATTGAAGATGAAAAGATAAAAAATGCGGTAGCCGGTTTTAAAGGAATAAAAAGAAGGTTTGAATACGTGGTGAAGCGTGAGGGACAGATTTTTATTGATGACTATGCTCACCATCCGGAAGAATTAAGGGCATTGATAAGCGGAGCGGGAAAATTATTTCGGGGAAAAAGATGTACGGTGATCTTTCAGCCTCACCTGTACAGCAGAACAAAGGATTTTGCAGATGCTTTTGCAGAGAGCCTTGACCTGGCGGATGAAGTGATTCTGTTACCTGTTTACCCCGCAAGGGAATTGCCGGTAGAAGGTGTGAATAGCGAAATGATACTGGATAAAATGAAGTGTAAAAATAAAAGCATAAAAACAAAAGAAGAATTATTGACATGGATAAAAAATAATAAAACTGAATTATTGATCACGGCCGGTGCAGGTGATATCGATACATTGATTGCACCAATAAAAGAAATTTTAAATAGCGGAATTGGAAGATAAAAAACGATACAGCATTAAACGCATCCTGCTTGCCACACTGTGGATAGCAATAGGTATGAGTACCATAGTATTGCTGGTTGCTGCCATCCGGAAAAAAGATGCCAAGCGCTGTAAAGGGGTAGAAATAAATATTAAAGGGGCCAACAATAATTTTTTTGTCGACAAAACAGATATACTGAATTCCATCACTGCCATAGCCAAAGGAAACCCCATCGGTAAAGCAACGGGTTCTTTCAACCTTAAGCTGATGGAAAAAGAATTGCAGAAGAATACCTGGGTCAGATCTGCTGAACTGTTCTTTGACAACAATGAAGTGCTGCAGGTAAAGGTAAATGAGCGGGAACCTGTGGCCCGTGTGTTTACATCAGCAGGCACGACATTTTATATTGATAATGATATTTCCATATTGCCATTGAGTGATAAATTTTCTGCAAGGCTGCCGGTGTTCACGCATTTCCCTTCGGATAAGTCGGTGCTTTTAAAAGAAGACAGCAGTTTATTGAGGGATATCAGAACGATCAGCCTGGCAATACAAAAAGATTCATTCCGCATGGCGATGATCGACCAGGTAGATATCACCCCGCAACGCAGTTTTGAAATGATACCAAAGTTGGGTAACCAGCTCATCGTTTTCGGCGATGCTTCGGATGTGGAAGAAAAATTCAGCAAGCTGCTGTTGTTTTATAAAGAAGTGATGGCAAAAGCCGGCTGGAATAATTATAGTGTGATCAACCTGCAATACAAGAACCAGGTTGTTGCAAAAAGAAAAGGTGCAGATGATGTTAAGGCCGATTCTCTGCGCACATTACAGCTCATGCAGCTGATTGCAATTAATGCAGAAAAGCAGGCCGGCGATTCTTTGCAGTCCATGCAGCAGGATAATGAAAAGAATGGGGCCGACAGTATGATGATACAGCAATCGATGCAAAGAGAAGATAATTCAGCAACGGAAAATATCGATCTATCCAATACAATTGAAAAAAAACCAACAACAGTACAGCCCGTTTTAAATTCCGCCAATCCAACTGCAGCAAAAAATGTAGTTAAGCAAGATCCAATGCCTTTGCAAAAACCAGGTTCTACCCGCACGGTAAAACCAATTGACAAACCAAAATTAACAATGCCTAAACCTAAAAGAAATGATTATTAATAACAGTTCATAACCTGTAGTTCATGGTTAATAGTCCATTGCAAAGTATGCGTGAACAAACAGCCATGAACGATACACTATAAATAATTAACCAATTTCACACAAACACAAACATACAATTATGAATCACGAACAACCCATCATCGTAGGTCTGGATATTGGCACTACCAAAATTGCTGCCATTGCCGGACGCAAAAATGAGTACGGCAAACTGGAAATACTTGGCTTTGGCCGTGCCAACAGTAATGGTGTGCAACACGGCATGGTGTTGAACATCGATCAAACCATCAAAGCCATTGAACTGGCATTAAAGAACTGTTACGATTCCAATCCCAACCTGGAGATCGGAGAAGTGTATGTAGGAATTGCAGGCCACCACATCAAGAGCCTTCAAACCCGCGGTGATATTGTGCGCCAGGCCACAGAGGAAGAAATAAAGCAGGAAGAGATCGACCGCCTTGTAGCAGACCAGTACCGGACATATATACCCGCAGGTGACCAGATCATTGATGTGATACCGCAGGAATTTACGGTGGATAATTTTCAGAATATCCCTAATCCCATTGGTTATAGCGGGGTGAAAGTGGGTGCTAATTTTCATATCATCACGGGCGATAAGAATGCGATAAGAAATATTAACCGCAGTGTTGAAAAAGCGGGGTTAAAAACAAAAGACCTGGTATTGCAGCCATTAGCGTCAGCCGCTGCCGTTATGTGCGACCAGGACCTGGAAGCAGGCGTTGCCATTGTTGATATCGGTGGAGGTACAACGGACCTTGCTGTTTTTTATGAAGGCATTTTAAAGCATACAGCTGTTATCCCGTTCGGTGGTGAAAATATTACCAATGATATTAAAACAGGATTGGGTGTTTTAAAAACGCAGGCCGAGCAAATGAAAGTACAGTTTGGCAGTGCATTGAGCGATGAAGCAAAATCAAATGCATTCATTACCATTCCGGGCTTACGTGGCATGGCACCGAAAGAAATTTCTGTGAAGAACCTTGCTGCCATCATACAGGCACGCATGAGCGAGATCATGGATTTTGTAACCTATCATTTAAAACAGGTTGGCCTTGATACAAGAATGCTGAATGGCGGTGTGATACTCACTGGTGGCGGATCACAGCTGAAGCATTTGATCCAGCTGACCGAATACGTTACCGGTTTGAATGCAAGAATCGGTTATCCTAATGAGCACCTGGCAAGCGGGCATATTGATGAACTGGCCAAACCAATGTACAGTACCTGTATCGGTTTAATATTGAAAGGATATAATGATTACGAGAACAAACACAAGCAGTTTGAAGAAACATTCAAAAAGATAGAAGTACCCAGCGGATTGCAGCAGCAACCGGTTGATGAAACACTGGATGTTGAGCAGGTAAATGGCCCTGTAAAGATCAGGCAACGCAAATCGCTAAAAACTTTTATGGATGGATTTAAGAACGGGCTGATCGACCTGTTCAAGGAAGAGGAAGACGCTAAACTATAAATTATTTTGAATTATAAATGTTGAATTAAATGCAGGGCTATTCTAATTTATAATTCAAAATTTAAAATAAGTACTAACCCATTAATTAATAATCGCAACGTTGTAAAATGTTAGCGTTATCAAAACCAACCATTATGATACATTTTGATTTGCCTAAGGAACAATCCTCCATCATCAAAGTAATTGGTGTAGGTGGTGGCGGAAGCAATGCGGTAAACCACATGTTTTCGCAAAATATTGAAGGCGTAAACTTCATCATCTGCAATACGGATGCACAGGCCATTGCACAGAGTAAAGTGCCCAATAAGATACAACTGGGGCCACACTTAACGCAGGGGCTGGGTGCAGGTGCCAATCCTGCCATCGGCCGCCAGGCAACAGAAGAAAGCCTGGAAGAAATAAAACGGATACTGGAAGTGAATACCAAGATGGCTTTCATCACCGCGGGTATGGGCGGTGGTACGGGTACGGGTGGTGCGCCGATATTGGCAAAAATTTGTAAGGACCTGGGTATACTCACGGTAGGTATTGTTACCACACCCTTTGCTTATGAAGGCAAGAAAAGAATTGCACAGGCGGAAGAAGGTGTGATGTTATTAAAAAATCATGTAGACACTTTATTGGTGATCAGCAATGATAAACTGCGCCACCAGTTTGGTAATTTAAAAATGAAAGAGGCATTTGCAAAAGCAGATAATGTATTGGCTACTGCGGCAAAATGTATCACCGATGTAATCAACAGTACCGGCCAGATCAATGTTGACTTTGCGGATGTATGTACCGTAATGAGTAATGGTGGTGTTGCTATTTTAGGAAGTGCATCTGCAGAAGGCGAAAACAGGGCGCAGACAGCCATAGAAAATGCGATCAATTCACCATTGCTGAATGATAATGATATCCGTGGTGCAAAATGGATACTGATCAATATCAATTCTGCCGAGGGCGAAAATGAATTTACGATGGATGAAGTGGAAGTGATACAGAATTACTTACTGAGCCAGGCTGGCGACGATACCGATGTGATACTTGGATTGGGTTATGATAATAATTTAGGCAACCAGATCGGCATCACATTAATTGCAACAGGTTTTGAACACAAAGACCCTTTTGAAAAGAAACCCGTTGTTGAAGAGAAAAAAGATGATAAAATTGTGATGACGCTTGAGATGCCGGCCAAAGATGCGCATATTGTAAAAGCGGCAAAGCCAATAGAACAGCCAACTTTACAGTTTGATGAGAAGGAAGAAGAAAAAGCGATCGCAGAAATATCGGAGATGCCGGTTATGCAAACGATCGAAGAAGAAATGATGCCGAGACTGAAAGAAATTCCTGCTGAAGAGATCAAAGTAGAACTACTAAGTAAAAACCCTGTGGAAAAAATAGAAGAAGCTCCCGTGTTTTTTGAAATATCTTCGGCCGCAGATCAGATTCCTGTTATTGAATTTGATATTCCAACCATTTCCGCCCCCGTTGAACAAACTGTTGCCGAAACAAAAACTGAATCAATTGTATCTATAGTAGATAAAGAAGCTAGCAATACCCCATCGTCTGGGGGATACCTGGCGAAGCCTTCACAAATTTATGTGGAGGAACAGCCGGAGCAAAAATCCAATTCGACCGAGGAACTACCCGGTTTGCAGATACCAGTACAGGAAGACGAACCTGTTATTGAAATGCAACTTGTGGTAAAATCCCAGAAAGCGGCGGAGGAGGAGCAACCTGTACAGCAAACTCAGCCCATCATGATGTCCAATGTTGAGGAGCCTGCAGTGCAGGACGAAACAGAGGAACTTAGGCGCCGGGCTACGGAACGCATTGCGAAGCTGCGTAATTTGTCATTCAACATCAACGCAGCCGATCCTAACAATG
>JAYWAN010000102.1:0-5296 GCA_043782405.1 Chitinophagaceae bacterium | reverse complement strand
TTTTGCATCAGCAGGATCAATGGTGAAAGTGAGGATATCACGGCAGTCTTTCCGCTTCTTGGTCTCTTCGCGGCTAATGTTCCCCGTTAGTTGAGCCGTTTCTTCCAGCGTAGCAGCATCAAATGATAACGGGAAGCCTGCATCGATGAGGATCTCCTTCATCGCCATGTCATTTTCATTCTCCGATTTCAGGATACTGACCACTTCCCCCTGTGGTTTTTTATCGGCTTTATCCCACCTGATCAGTTTAACCACTACCCTTTCGCCGTCAGTTGCCCCATTCAGTTTATCTGCAGCGATATAGAAATCGGGAATAGGTTTTTCTGAAGCAGGTACAAAAAAGGCAAAATTCTTATTCAACTGGATATTACCGATAAATTCTGTTTGCTTCCTTTCTGCAACATCAGTAACGGTTCCCTCTACACGCCTGTCTGTCCGGTAGGCAGGCTTTCCGCTGGCGCTGCCTTTGGGAACCTGTACACGAACAATATCACCATGAAAGGCACGGTTAAAATCGTTGGGCCGCACGAGGATGTCTTTTTCCATTCCTTCCACAATTACATAACCCATCCCACTGCGTGAAATGTCAAGCCTTCCTTTTACGACCTGGACCTGCGATGATTTTTTGGGTGATCTGTCTTTTTTATGCATATTTTTTGTTGACACTAAGCCAATCACACAAAGCAGTTATGAATTGGTGGATTTGTGGCTATTATTTTCCGCTGCAATGTACCAACAAATTGCTACATTCGGTTAAACCAATACAGGTGCAGGCACTCACAAATTCTCCACAAAAGATCATTACCCGTACAGTATGGATACTCTCGCTGGTAAGTTTCTTCAATGATATCGCCAGCGAGATGCTGATACCGGTAATGCCCATGTTTTTAAAACACATCGGTTTCACCGTAGTTTTCATTGGTGTTTTAGAAGGTATTGCAGAGGCTGTTGCCGGCCTTAGTAAAAGTTATTTCGGGAAGCAAAGTGATCTTTCAGGCAGGCGCCTGCCCTTTATACAATTGGGTTATGCCTTAAGTGCCATCAGCAAACCCCTGATGGCTTTTTTCATTTACCCACTATGGATATTTTTTGCCAGAACGCTTGACAGGCTGGGTAAAGGGATCAGGACCGGTGCAAGGGATGCCCT
Organism: Chitinophagaceae bacterium; assembly: GCA_043782405.1. Lineage (GTDB taxonomy): Bacteria > Bacteroidota > Bacteroidia > Chitinophagales > Chitinophagaceae > Ferruginibacter. Next base: position 4,149 of record JAYWAN010000102.1, on the reverse strand, counting down.
GCTGAGCAATGAAGCAACACCCCAAACAAAGGGTCGTGTATTTGGTTTTCACCGGAGCATGGATACTTTTGGTGCGGTATTGGGGCCCGCCATTGCATTGGTTTATCTCTATTTTCATCCCGATGATTATAAAACACTTTTCCTGATAACATTTGCACCGGGTATACTGGTAATTTTATTTACCCGGCTGATAAAAGAAAAACCTGCGGCCCTCTCTTCAACCGGTAAACGGAAAAAAGCCAGTGTATTCGCATTTGTGGGTTACTGGAAAAGCAGTTCAAAACAATACAAAAAGCTCGTGACAGGCTTACTGCTCTTTGCCTTATTCAACAGTGCAGATGTTTTTCTTTTGCTGAAAATGAAAGAGAGCGGACTATCCGATACCTTTGTGATCGGCATATACATTTTCTACAATATCGTGTATGCGTTACTGGCATACCCCATCGGTATCCTTGCGGATAAACTGGGGTTGAAAAAAATATTCATTTTTGGCTTGTTTATTTTTGCGCTAGTATATACCGGTTTTGCCCTAAACAATAACCTCATCATTTTTATTTTACTTTTTTTCCTCTACGGGGTATATGCAGCAGCAACAGATGGCATTTCCAAAGCATGGATCAGTAATATTGTCGATAAAAAGGAGACGGCCACCGCAATTGGCACCTATACCGGGTTTCAAAGCATTTGTGCATTAATAGCCAGTAGTTTTTGTGGTTTACTATGGTATAACTTTGGTTCGCTGGTCACTTTTTTAACTACGGCAGGCGTTACGCTGATCGTCATAATTTATTTATCGGGTTTTAAAAGGTCGGCCGCAGAGATTTCCTAACTTTAGTGTAAAATATTTTATCATGGAATCATACGAAACCGTTACTGCAGCATTAAGTGGATTAAAGGCAAGGGGGTTTTCATTTGATTTCAATATTGCATTTGATAAACTCATGTGCAATGAAAATAATGCTTGTTTGGATCCCCATGAATTCGAAATAACAGAAATATACCGTTTTGAAGGCGAAAGCAATCCATCAGATGAGGATATCGTATATGCGATTGAATCAAAAGATGGCAATATAAAAGGAGTTGTTACCAGTGCTTTTGGTGTTTATGCTGATAATGCTTCTGCAGAAATGATCAAAAAATTATCCATGCACAAATCATAACTATGCCTCATTCAATCAACCGGAGAAATTTCATCAGGTCATCAGCGCTTACCGGCGCAGCATTAACAATGAGTAACTCTATCAAAGCCTTTTCACCGGTAAAGAAAGAAAAGGTGCGGGTGGGCATCATTGGTTCGGGTTTCAGGAGCCAGGAACATATCGGCAATTATTGCCAGCGGGCCGATGTGGAAATCATTGCATTGGCCGATCCGCAGGAACGCAGCATTAATGAAGCCATTGCTGCTATAAAAAAATACGGCCGCCCCGAGCCTGCCGTTTATAAGAATGGTGATCACGATTATAAAAAATTATTACAACGGGACGACATAGACGCAGTGATGATCTGCAGCCCCTGGGAATGGCATGTACCACAGGCCATTGATGCCATGAATGCAGGCAAGGTTCCCGGCGTGGAAGTATGCGGGGCAATGAAACTGCAGGACTGCTGGGATGTTGTGAATACTTCGGAAAGAACAAAAATACCCCTGATGATGATGGAAAATGTTTGTTACCGCCGTGATGTGATGGCAGTACTTAACATGGTACGCAAAGGAATGTTTGGCGAAGTACTGCACGGGCAGGGCGGTTATGAGCATGACCTGCGGGGCGTTCTGTTCAATGATGGCATTACGGCTTATGACAGCGGCGTGGAATTTGGCCACAAAGCCTATAGCGAAGCGCAATGGCGCACCAATCATTATGTAAAACGTAACGGTGAGCTGTACCCGACACACGGGCTTGGCCCGGTTGCCGTGATGATGGATATCAACAAAGGCAACCGCATGACAAAACTTTCTTCTATTGCATCAAAAACAAGGGGGTTGCACAAATACATTGTGGAGCATCCCAAAGGAGGTGCCGATCATCCCAATGCAAAAGTGAAATTCATGCAGGGCGACCTGGTGAATACACAGATACAGTGCGCCAATGGCGAAACCATTTTACTTACGCATGATACTTCTTTACAACGCCCATACAATTTGGGTTTTCGTATACAGGGCACCGAAGGTTTGTGGCAAGACTTTGGTTCGGGCGGCCCCACACAGGGTTTTATTTATTTTGAAAAATTGATGAAACATACGCATCGCTGGGATGGCACCGAAAAATGGCTGAAGGATTATGATCATCCCCTCTGGACAAGATATGGTAAGGATGCAGAAGGTGCAGGACATGGCGGTATGGATTTTTTTGTTGACCACGCATTTATTGAATGTGTGAAAAGAGGGGTTGAATTTCCATTGGATGTCTATGACCTTGCCAGTTGGTACTCCATTACACCGCTCAGTGAAAAAAGTATTGCAGAAGGTGGGCAGGTACAAAACATTCCTGATTTTACAAGAGGAAAATATAAAACGAGGAAACAGATATTTGCATTGGGAGATGAATATTGAGAAAATTAGCTAAGAGCGAAAAAAAACAAAGCTAAGCGCATAAAGAGAAAATGAGTTGAACTTTCAATCTCTTTCCCTCCTTCTCTCTTTTGTCCCCTTAGCAAAAAAATAAAACAGGCTAAGAGCGCAAAGAGAAAAAGAGGCTGCATTAAAGGCTCTTTTCCTCTTTCTACTCTTAGCAAAAAAAAATAAAATGAATCGAAGAAAATTTATACACCTCGGGGCCCTCACTGCACCACTACTGGCGGCCAAAAAAACATTTGCTAACGGTTTTGCAGAGACGACAAAACCGATTGTGGTCTCTACCTGGGACAGCGGTATGCCCGTTAATGCAGAAGCCTGGAAGATATTATCCACCGGTGGCAAATCACTGGACGCCGTGGAAGCGGGTGCCATGCACATCGAGAATGAAATCAACTGTTGTGTAGGCCTTGGCGGTTATCCCGACAGGGATGGCATTGTTACTCTCGATAGCTGTATCATGGATGAACACGCCAATTGTGGTGCAGTAGCAGGTTTGGAAAGGATTAAACACCCGGTTTCTGTTGCCCGCAAAGTGATGGAAAGAACACCGCATGTAATTTTAGTAGGCAATGGTGCGCAGCAATTTGCATTGGAGAATGGATTTGCCTTAGAAAGTGCAACACTTTCTGATGATGCCAAAAAAGCCTTTGCCGAATGGTTGAAAAAAAATGAATACAAACCGGTAATCAATATTGAGAACATGCCTCCCGGACAGTCAGGTAAGAAACAGAACGGCCCATTTGCTCCCAATTTCTTTGAAGATGGCACCGCCAACCATGATACGATGGGGTTAGTGGCGATGGATGCTGCAAATAACTTATCCGGTGCCGTTACCACAAGCGGTATGGCATTTAAAGTGCATGGGCGTGTGGGCGACTCCCCTATTATCGGTGCAGGATTATTTGTTGACAATGAAGTGGGCGCTGCTACGTCAAGCGGTGTTGGTGAAGAAGTGATACGTATTTGCGGAACTCACCTGGTGGTGGAATTTATGCGCCAGGGTTATTCACCAGAGGCTGCGTGTAAAAAAGCAGTGGAAAGGATAGTCAACAGGGACAAGGCAAAAGCAAAGACATTGCAGGTAGGGTTTTTAGCCTTAAATAAGAAGGGCCAATACGGCGCATATGCGATACAGAAAGGTTTTGTTTTTTCAGTAAAAAGTGATAAGGAGAATATTATCCATCCATCGAAATATCTCATCTGAGTTAAGCATGAATTACCGGCTCGAAATAATCGGCTTCACAATAGAAGGCTGCTCACTTGCACAAAATGCAGGCGCTCACCGTATTGAGTTGTGCGATAACCCCGGTGAAGGTGGCACCACCCCTTCTTATGGATTGATAAAAGCAGCAAGGGAAAAATTAACTATTCAATTGTATCCGATCATTCGGCCACGGGGTGGAGATTTTTTTTACAGTGATGCCGAGTTTGAAATCATGAAAACAGATATCAGCACCTGTAAAGAACTGTGCTGTGATGGCGTTGTGATTGGGATGCTGAATAGGGATGGAACCGTAGACAAAGCAAGATGTAAACAATTGGTTGAACTTGCATACCCGCTTCGCGTTACTTTC
>JAYWAN010000101.1:0-14191 GCA_043782405.1 Chitinophagaceae bacterium | reverse complement strand
TTTAAGATCGAATCGCATAATCACCCCAGCGCATTAGAACCATATCAAGGAGCAGCTACCGTAGTAGGAGGGATCAACCGCGATATTTTTACGATGGGAGCAAGGCCCATTGCTTCACTTAACTCGCTTCGTTTTGGAAATTTAAAAGAAGCAAAAACACAACACTTGCTTGCAGGCGTGGTACACGGCATTGGCCATTACGGCAATTGCTTTGGCGTACCTACTGTTGGTGGCGAAGTGTATTTCGAAAACTGCTATCATACGAACCCGTTAGTAAATGCCATGAGCGTAGGTATATTGAAGAACGGCGACACGGTATCTGCCACGGCTGAGGGCAAAGGGAACCCGGTTTTCTTTGTAGGCAGCGCCACAGGAAAAGATGGTATCGGCGGCGCTTCATTTGCATCTGCTGATATTACCGCTGACAGTGCAGAAGATCTTCCCGCAGTACAGGTAGGCGACCCCTTCCAGGAAAAAAAATTACTGGAAGCCTGCCTTGAAGTGATCAGGACAGGTGCCGTTGTGGGTATGCAGGATATGGGAGCAGCAGGTATCATCTGCTCAACAAGTGAAATGAGTGCAAAGGGCAGATCGGGTATGCGCATTGACCTCGATAAAGTGCCCACCAGGCAAAAAGGAATGAAGGCATGGGAATTATTATTGAGCGAAAGCCAGGAACGAATGCTGATGGTAGTGGAAAAAGGAAAAGAACAGGCGGTATTGGATGTATTTAAAAAATGGGACCTACCCTGTAGCGAAATTGGTGAAGTGACAGATGATGGCTTTTTACATTTTTACCTCGATGGTGTACCGGAAGCAATATTACCGGCTTATGAACTGGTACTGGGCGGCGGTGCACCACAATACGAAAGGGATTACAGCGAGCCGAAGTACTTTGAAAAAATAAAAGCCTTTGACCCGGATAGCATTACTATTCCAAAAGATTTGAAAGCTGTTGCGGAACAGGTAATTCAGCTACCCAATATTGCGAGTAAGCGTTGGGTTTATGTGCAATACGACAGCATGGTTGGAACCGGGAATGCCAGCACCAATGCTCCCAGTGATGCAGCCATCGTGTTGGCTAAACCAACCAACAAGGCCCTAGCACTTACAACGGATTGTAACAGCCGTTATGTTTTTGCCGATCCATACAAAGGTGCGATGATCGCCGTGGCCGAAGCCGCAAGGAATATTGTTTGCAGCGGCGGGCAACCACTCGGTGTTACCAATTGTTTGAACTTCGGTAACCCTTATGATCCCGAAGTGTATTACCAGTTTGTGCATGCCATTAAGGGAATGGGGGAAGCCTGTATAAAATTTGATACGCCCGTTACCGGTGGTAATGTAAGTTTCTATAACCAGGGGCCTGACGGTGCCGTGTACCCTACCCCAACAATTGGGATGGTGGGCTTACTGGATACTGCCGATGATAAAATGACGATGGATTTTAAACAGGAAGATGATGAAATATATTTGGTAGGAATACAGCGTAATGATATCAACTCATCGGAATATTTACATAAAATCCATGGGATAGAATTTTCTCCGGCACCGTATTTTGACCTGGACGAAGAATTTGAAGTGCAACAGGAGATCAAAAAGATGATCGGTAAAAAACTGATCAACTCTGCCCATGATATAAGTGAAGGCGGGTTATTCATCACTTTAATGGAAAGTTGTTTTAACCGCAACCTTGGCTTTACCGTTGCTGCAACCGATACAGCAATAAGGGCAGATGCTTATTGGTTGGGCGAATCACAAAGTCGCGTGGTGGTTTCAGTATCCAAAGAAAACAGGAATGATTTTAATATGCTGTTGGAAAAAATGGAAATGACAGTAACCTTCCTTGGAACAGTTACTTCGGGCGATATAAAAATAAATGGTGAAGATTGGGGACAGGTGATAGATTGGAAAGACAAGTATGAAAATGCAATTGCGGGTCTGTTATCGGGTCATGAAAGTGAGCATGCTTTAGCCGCTTTATAGAAATGTTCAATATTCAACACGCAATGTTCAAGTTGAAGACCTCAAATATTGAATAGTGTTTGATACACTGAACTGCTCACATTGAAAATTGAGCATTGAACATTGAATATTTAAAATGAATGAAGAAATGAATAATAAAAATCCTGATTCCCTTATTGTTGTAACAGGCGCCGCAGGCTTCATCGGCAGTTGCATGGTGAGTTACCTGAATCAGCAGGGATATGAGAACCTGATACTGGTGGATGAGTTTGAAGATGAAGAAAAAGAATTCAACCTCCTGCACAAAAAATACCTGGTGAGGGTGGAAAGGGAGAATTTTTTTGAATGGGTAGAAAAAGAAAAGCCCAAAGTTGATTTTGTTTTTCACCTGGGTGCCAGGACAGATACCACTGAATTTAATTACGCCATACACCAATACCTGAATGTAGAATACTCACAAAAAATATGGAATTATTGTACCATCAATAATATTCCGTTAGTGTATGCTTCTTCTGCTGCCACTTATGGAGAAGGGGAATTTGGCTATGAAGACAATCATGAAATAGTAGAACAATTACTTCCACTCAATGCTTACGGTATTTCAAAGAATGAATTCGACAAATGGGTGCTTCACCAGGAAGACCATCCGCCTTTTTGGGCCGGGTTGAAATTTTTTAATGTTTACGGGCCCAATGAATACCATAAAGCAAGAATGGCAAGCGTGATCTTTCATTCTTTCCATCAAATAAAACAAAACGGTAAAGTAAAATTATTCAGGTCGCATAAAGACAGTTACGGGAACGGTGAGCAATTGCGCGACTTTATTTATGTGAAAGACCTGGTGGCGGTTTGTTACTGGATGATGGAAGCAACAGTAGGCAGCGGCCTCTATAACCTGGGCACAGGCATCGCCAGATCATTCAATGATCTTACCAACGCTACATTTGCCGGGATGGATATTGCACCGGTAATTGAATACATTGATATACCCGAAGACATCCGTGACAAATACCAGTATTTCACTGAAGCAAAAATGGATAAATTAAGAGCGGCAGGGTATATGGCTGAATTTTATACATTAGAGAAAGGCGTGGATGATTATGTAAGGAATTATCTTTCAAAAAAAGAATTCTATTAAAACTGAAACAATTTCAAATGAATAAGAAAATTGCGATAATAGGTGGCGGAAATTTAGGGACGGCTATTGCTGAAGGCCTCATCAAAAGTAAATTCTGCAAAGCAGCTGATATCACCATCACCAAAAGGAATATAGCCACCTTAAAAAAGTTTACGGATATGGGTGTGCACGTTACCAGTAAAAATAATGAGGCTGTGCGTAACAGTGAGTTGGTGATACTGGCGGTAAAACCCTTCCAGGTAAGCGATGTACTCAACAGTTTTAAAAAAGAATTAACCGCTAAACATATCCTCGTTTCTGTTGTAACAGGGGTACTCATAAAAGACATTGAAGAAATCATTAAAAAGAAATTACCCGTATGCAGGGCCATGCCCAATACCGCCATTGCCATTCAGGAAAGCATGAGTTGCCTGAGTTTTACCAATGCAACCGATACGCACATTAATTTTGTGAAAGGGCTTTTTTCCACTTTAGGGAAAGTAACCATCATCGATGAAAAATTAATGGACGCTGCAACCGTACTGGGCGCCTGCGGCACTGCCTATGCCATGCGCTACATACGTGCCAATATACAGGGCGGTATCGAGATAGGTTTTGATGCGGTAACCGCCAACCTTATTGCGGCCCAGACCGTAAAAGGCGCGGCAGAATTATTATTGCAGAAAGGTACGCACCCCGAACAGGAAATTGATAAGGTAACCACGCCAAAAGGCTGTACCATTGCGGGTTTGAATGAAATGGAGCACCAGGGATTCAGTTCATCGCTGATAAAGGGGATCTCCACCAGTTTCAATAAGATCGTGAAGGGCTGATACCAGGATTTTTTTTCAGGATATTACCGGTACAAATTTCCTCCGCCCAAATATTCCTCCTATCTTTGCACGACCTCTAAGATTTTATCCCAAATTTTCCTGGTCATATTTTTTAACAGCAATTGGTTCTCAAAAATAAAGGACTGATTGGTAAATTATTTTTTATGGCTAAGTATATCTTTGTTACCGGCGGTGTTACCTCGTCCCTGGGAAAAGGGATCATAGCAGCATCTCTTGCAAAACTTCTACAAAGCCGCGGTTTAAAAGTAACCATACAAAAATTTGACCCCTACATCAATGTTGACCCCGGTACACTGAACCCCTATGAGCACGGCGAATGTTTTGTTACCGACGACGGCGCCGAAACTGACCTGGACCTTGGCCACTACGAACGCTTTTTAAACATCCCTACTTCACAGGCTAATAATGTTACCACCGGGCGTATATACCAAACCGTTATTAATAAGGAAAGGGCGGGCGATTACCTGGGCAAGACAGTACAGGTGATCCCGCACATCACCGACGAGATCAAACGCAGGATGATGTTATTGGGCAATGAAGGAAAATATGATATTGTAATAACAGAGATCGGCGGAACCGTTGGCGATATTGAAAGCCTCCCCTTTGTGGAAGCGGTAAGGCAACTGCAATGGGAAATGCCCGAAGAGGATTGTATGGTAGTGCATCTTACCCTTATCCCCTATTTAAGGGCCGCTAAAGAATTAAAAACAAAACCCACACAGCACAGTGTACGTATGCTGAGCCAGGAAGGAGTACACCCCAACGTTATTGTATGCCGCACTGAACAACCCCTTACCGATGAACTGAAGAAAAAGATCGCCCTGTTCTGTAATGTAAAACCCAATGCCGTTATTGAAGCCATTGATGCCAGCACCATTTACGAAGTGCCGCTTAAAATGCTGCAGGAAGGGCTTGATGTGATCGTTTTAAAAAAATTACAGATCAACGGGTATGCGGCACCGGAACTGGCCAAATGGCGGGCTTTCCTGGATAAATTAAAATATCCGCAAAGTAAAGTTACCATCGGGCTCATCGGGAAATATATTGAATTACAAGATGCTTACAAATCCATCCTTGAATCTTTTATACATGCAGGTGCCATCAATGAATGTAAAGTGCAGATCGTAAATGTACACAGTGAATTCATCAATGATGATAATGTAAAAGAAAAATTAAAGGACCTTGACGGTTTGCTGGTAGCACCCGGTTTTGGCCACCGCGGCGTAGAAGGAAAGATAAGCGCTGTTAAATATGCCAGGGAAAACAACCTGCCTTTCTTTGGTATCTGCCTGGGCATGCAGATGGCGGTTATTGAGTTTGCCCGTAATGTATTGGGATGGCACGACGCACATTCCACCGAAATGAACACAAATACCACACACCCGGTGATCGATCTCATGGAAGACCAGAAAAATGTGGAAGCCAAAGGCGGTACCATGCGCCTGGGTGCATTCCCCTGCACAATAAAAACCGGTAGCCTTGCCCATACTGTTTATGGTACAGCGCAGATCAGTGAACGCCACCGCCACCGTTGGGAATTCAATAATAAATATATTGGTGATTTTGAAAAAGCCGGAATGTTACCCAGCGGAAAAAATCCCGGTACCGGTCTCGTAGAGATCATGGAATTACCCGGTCACCCTTATTTCATTGGTGTACAATATCACCCCGAATTAAAAAGCACGGTAGAAAACCCACACCCGCTTTTTGTACATTTTATTAAAGCAGCTAAAGCCCATGCAGAACAAAAAGAGGCGGTTAAAAATCCATTGCTGCAAAGTGAGATGATCTAATTAAGTGAAATGGCAAAAGTAAAAAACAAAAACTATGAACGCATCACAGGTTTTGCCTTTTAACTTTCTACTTCTAAGATATGCGTAAACTTTCCATGGACGAACTCAACCGAAAATCGGTGGAGGAATTCAAAAGATCGGACAAGACCCCGGTAATTGCTGTGTTGGAAAATATTCGCAGTGCATATAACGTTGGCAGTGTATTTCGTACGGCTGATGCTTTTTTACTGGAAGCCGTTTACCTCACGGGATACACTGCCTGCCCGCCCCACAAAGAAATAAAAAAAACTGCGCTTGGCGCTGAAGAAAGCGTTGAATGGAAACATTTCCCCAAGGCTACGGATGCAATAACAGAATTAAAAAAAAATGGTTATAAAGTATATGGGGTAGAGCAGGTGGCGAATAGTCTCCGGCTTCAGCAGGTGAAATTCGATACCAATGAAAAGGTTGCCGTTATCTTTGGCAATGAAGTAACCGGTGTGGAACAGGAAACTATCGGGCAATGCGATGGCTGTATAGAGATCCCCCAATTGGGAATGAAACATTCATTGAATATTGCAACGGCTGCCGGTGTGGTGTTATGGGAGATCATCAGGACAAGGATGTTAAATGTAAAAGATTAAATATTGTATGGGGAAAGTAAAAAATTATCTCTCTTTAATAAAATTTTCACATACCATTTTTGCAATGCCTTTTGCATTGATCGGTTTTTTTTTGGGAATAAAGCAATTGCAACCTTTGGGCAAAGCAGGCATCCCTGGGTGGTACACTACAATTTATACCAAAGAGTTTTTACTGTTTAAATTTCTTCTTGTAATCGGCTGCATGATCTTTGCCCGCTCCGCTGCCATGGCTTTCAACCGCTGGCTGGATGCAAATTACGACAAAAAAAATCCGCGTACAGCAGTAAGAGAAATACCATCGGGCGTCATCAAACCAACCAATGCATTGTGGTTTGTGGTTCTCAGCTGTATTGCGTTTATTCTTTGCTGTTGGTTCATTAACCTATTGTGTTTTTATTTATCTCCTGTCGCACTTTTTGTGATCCTGTTCTATAGTTATACCAAACGTTTTACAGCTTTGTGCCACCTGGTATTAGGCGTTGGGCTCAGCCTTGCACCCATTGGCGCTTACCTGGCCGTAACCGGTAGTTTTAATTTTCTTCCCCTGCTTTTTTCAATTACGGTTTTATTTTGGGTAAGCGGTTTCGATATCATCTATGCATTGCAAGATGAAGAATTCGACAAGGCACAACAGCTTCATTCCGTCCCTGCTGCCATTGGCAAAAAAAATGCATTAAGGGTTTCTGAATTGCTGCATTTGCTATCAGCTTCCTGTGTCGTGTATGCGGTACCGTATGGTCATTTTGGTATATACTACTGGGCCGGTGTAGTCATATTCATCGGCCTGCTTATCTACCAACACTTACTGGTAAAGCCCAATGACCTCAGCAAAGTGAATATGGCATTCTTTACCACCAATGGCATTGCTTCAGTGGTGTTTGCGGTATTTGTTCTACTGGACATGTTTTTGAAATGAAGAAGATAAGCATAGTACAGAGCTACAAGCATTTTGCGCACACACATCTGCATATCTACAAATCCGCATATCCACACATCTGCACATTTACACATCCCTTATCTTTGCCCCATGGCACGTATCATTGCAATAGATTATGGCGGTAAGCGTACAGGCATTGCCGTAACTGACCCGCTGCAGATCATTGCTACTGGCTTAACCACTATTGAATCGAAAGAACTGATCCCATTTTTAAAAAAATATTTTCTGCAGGAACACGTCGAGCTGGTCATCATCGGCCTGCCAAAAAACTGGGATGAATCGGATACCCATGGCACCCCCCTGGCCGAAGCAGCCATAAAAAAAATTCAAAAGGAATTCCCTGGTATGCCGCTGAAAACGGTTGACGAACGCTATACTTCCAAAATGGCAAAAGACGCCATGCTGGAAATGGGCATGAAGAAAAAAGACCGCCGCAACAAAAAGCTGGTGGATGAAATTGCAGCTACCATTATGTTACAGGAATATTTACAGGGCATAAGTTGAAGGGGTATATAAAGTTGATAAGGGATATGTGTTAACTTTGCCAACCAGAAGAACCCATTAACGGATTAACTCATCAACTAAATGATTCTCCCAATAGTAGCCTACGGCTCCCCCATCTTAAGAAAAGTCTGCGAAGACATCACGGCAGATTACCCGGGCCTGGAAACCCTTATCGCCGATATGTGGGAAACCATGTATAATAGCAATGGGGTGGGTTTGGCCGCACCCCAGGTAAATAAGGGCATCCGTTTGTTCACGATCGACAGTGAACAGATATTTCTTAACCAGGAGGAGGACGAAAAGGGTGAATACCCCGACGAACCCGGTTATAAAGGGGTTTTTATTAATGCCCATATCGCTGATAGTAATGGAAAAGAATGGGCTTATAATGAAGGTTGCCTGAGTATCCCTAAGATCAGGGAAGATATTTACCGTAACGAAGAGTTAACACTCGATTTTTTTGATGAAAATTTTCAACATCAAATAAAAACCTTTAATGGTATAACCGCCAGGGTTATCCTCCATGAATATGACCATATTGAAGGAAAATTATTTATCGATTACCTGAAACCATTAAAAAGAAAATTGCTGAAAGGTAAGCTGGACGACATTTCCAGGGGAAAAATAAAAGTAGATTACCGGATGGTGTTTCCCAAATAACCATTTATTCACATAGCCATTTCCGTGATTAAAAAATTTTTACCCTCCCCCGTCAAATACCCAAAAAATGCTTCTTTTCCACATTTTAAAAAAAATACCCTGAAAAGAGTATTGTATTTACCAAAAAATGCTTTTACTTTAGTGTTGGAAATTAACTAATCATCATTTTAAACACCGCTTATGAGAAAATTACAACTCCTTTTTTTTACAGTTGGTATTTTTTTCTCTTTTGCTTCTTTTTCACAAAGTGTTACCCCGGCTATTCTTAACACAACAGGTGGAACCAATTTTTTCACCTTTTATCGTTTTGAATGGAGTTTCGGCGAAGCCACGGCTATTGAAACCATGTCTTCCGGAAACATTGTGGTCACTAATGGTGTTTTACAACCCGGTACCCATAACCCGGCGACTGTAAACCCAAACACAGAATGGAGCAAAGACGAGATCAAGATCCTCCCTAATCCAACAAGAAACTGGATTGAGATCGATTTCTTCAGTAAACAACAAGGTACAGTTACCCTGAACCTCTTTGATGAATCCGGCAAACTGATTGGCCTTAAACAATTTGTTTACTATGGCACCGGGGGCATTGAAAAAATGGACCTTAGCCGTTACCCCTCTGGCCAGTATTTCCTAAACATACAATTGGTACCATCGGGCACCTCTGTTTGGAAGAAGGGTACTTTTAAAGTACAGAAACTAAGTTAAGTTCCATTGAATTCATAATATATATATAAAGCATACTATCTAAAAACTAAAACTAAGCTAAACATGAAAAAGATTTTATTAACGATAACTTTAATCACGGTTACGTTACTTGGCATGGCTCAGTCGCCAAACCTGCTGAACTACCAGGGTGTGGCACGTAATGCTGCTGGTAATGTAATACCGAACCAGTTAATAGCGCTTCGACTGAGTATAAATAACTTAACCCCAGGAGGTGCTACTGTGTACAGTGAAACAAGAACTGTTTTCACCAACGCATTTGGTCTGTTCAACGTTAAAATGGGTGATGCCCTGGGCATCATTGCCCAAACCGGTACAATTGCCGGTATTAACTGGACAGCTTTTGGCGCTGGTAGCGGTGCTAAATACTTACAGGTAGAGATCGATCCAAATGGTGGAAGCAGTTTTACCAATGTTGGTTCTACTCAAATGCTGAGTGTTCCTTACGCATTAAATGCAACTGCAGCTGCGCCGGTTGGGCCAGCAGGTGGAGACCTCACAGGAACTTATCCTAATCCTCAAATATTCTTTCCTTTAATTAAGACATTTAACTTCCCTACTTCTCAATTGATAGGGATGACCAATTCGTCTACTACTGGTACTTTAGGTGCAATTACAGGCGCCAGTAACAGTTCAGATGCTTTGGCAACTGCCATTATAGGAACGATGACAAACACAACTCAAGGTATTTCTTCAGCAGCAGTAAGAGGTAATAATAATGGTACAGGAAATACCGGAATTGGTGTTACAGGTACTCATGCAGGCGCTGGCTGGGGTGTTTATGGTCTTAGTCCAAGTGGTATTGGTGTTTACGGACAATCAAGCGGTACTATTCCACTTAGTTATGGTGTAAAAGGTGAAGCAAATTCTGGTATTGGTATGTGGGGACTTTCCAGCACAAGCAATTCAGGTTGGTTCCAGAATGTAAATGGAGCAAATACCGCTGCTACCGTAGCTGTAACTACTAACGGTATCGGTGATGGTATCAGTTCTATTACTACCGGAACAGGCCGTGGCGCTTTCTTCCAGGTAAATAATGGAAGCAGTACAGCCAACGCTTTGGAAGTTACTACTAATGGTATAGGTGCAAGCTGGGGCATCCGGGCAAATAATACAGGTACCAATGGTGCAGGTTTATTTGTTCAGTCCAATGCTACCAATACTTCAAATAACGTTTTATCAAGCCAGGGCGGCTTGGGCCGTGCAGGTTTATTTCAAAATACAAATCCTCTTAATACAGCTGATGCCCTTACCGCAATAACTGTTACTACCGACGTTACCCCTGCAGCCGTGCATGGTATAAATGGAAGTGCTGGTATTACATTTTTTGCTAAAAAAGGTGGCTGGTTCGAAACTGATAACGGTGCAGGTGTTTTTGGTACAAGTAATAATGGAGCAACAGGTGTTTATGGTGTGGGTAACAATTCAAGTACTGGTGTGCAAGCCCTTACTTTTGGAACTGCCCCTGCCTTTACCGGTACAAGTTTAGGTGGTCGTGCAATTGATGTATCCCTCTCTACACCTAATAACAGTAATGTAATTAATGCAACAACAAGCGGTAACGGTACTGTTGTTAATGCCACTACTTCTGGTGCAGGCATTACCGGTTCATTTACTAATACAAATGCAGCTAATACAGCTAATACAGTGTTTGCTGCCAATAACAATACTTCTGCTACAGGCGTTCTCAATGGAACTTTAGTTGCCACAAGAGGCGCTTTGGCGGGTAGTGTTTTAACCACCATACCTAGTGCAATCACTGGTATTTCACCTACAGGTATTGGTGTTCAGGGTAGCAGTAATACACAAGCTGGTATTGCTGGTATCACCACAACAGGTGCAGCCCTGTTTGGCCTGGCAACAAATGCAGCTGGTTATGGCTTAGCTACTAACGGGCAAGTACAATTGTTTATGCCAAGCGCAGGTGCCGGCAAATTGTTCTGGTCCTTAGGACCTAATGGTGATGGTACCTGGCAAACACCTGCTTCTGTAGGTGTGGTTACAGGCGTGGGCACATTAAATTTTGTTCCAAAATGGACACCAAACGGAACCAATATAGGCAACTCACAGATCTTTGATAATGGAACAAATGTGGGTATTGGAACAACAACTCCACAACATAATTTATCAGTAGGTACTACTGCAGATGCCCAGGCTGTGGTTGTAAGAGGCTTCGGCAATTCTCCAGCCTTTTGGAAAGGAGGCGCTGCATTTGGATACAATACATCAACCGTTATCATGGGTGAATTGGGTGGTGTTGCAACACTGGGATCTCATAATGGTAACTTAACTGCCTGGACCAACCTATCTATCAACCCAGTTCAGGGTAGTTTAGTGGGTATTGGTACACAGGCAACCCCCGGTGGTAAAGTAGAGATATTTGAAAACACCGTGGTAGGTACGCCTCATTTATTATTGAATGAGAATGACAACGATTTTGCACGTTTATCATTTAAGAATAACCAGACCAATAATTTTTGGAGCATTGCAGGTTATAACAGTGCAACAAATGCAAGTGAAAGACTTAATTTCTATAACAATGCCACTGGTAACCTGATGAGCATTGCAGGAGGCGGACAGGTTGGCATTGGTACTACAAACCAGAATGCAAGCTTCAAATTTAGTGTACATGGTACGGGAGCTTTATCAGGTTTCCCGGGTATTAAATCTACTAACGTTGCTACAGGTGAAACATTTACAGATGGATTTTATGTAGGACAGGACCTTGCCGCAACAGCCGGTCCGGTTGATATCCTGAACTATGAGAACACAGATATGAATTTCTTCACTAACCTGGGTTTGAGGGCAACCATCAAGAACACAGGTGAATTTGATTTCTTTAATGCCTTAAGGCCAAATGGCAATGCAGGTACACTTAACCAGATCATGGCTTCAAATGGCCCGGGTGTTGCACCCGACTGGAAAAATGTTACCACCGTGCTTTCTCCGTTTGTTTGGAGCACACTGGGTAATACAGGTACGGTAAGTGCCACCAATTTTATTGGTACTACCGATAATGTGTCTTTCAACATTAGGGTTAATAACCAGCCCGCTGGTAAAATTGATGTTACCAATCAAAATACATCATTTGGTCAGCTTTCCTCAGTAGCATCGGGCGGAATTAGTAATACCGGAATTGGCTACGGAAGTTTAAACAATCCTGGTATTACAGGTTCTTTTAATACAGCTTTAGGCTCTTTTAGCGCTGTAAGTACCACCACTGGTCAGGCTAATACAATAATCGGTTATGCATCCAACGTTAATAATACTACTGGCAATAGTAATACTGCAAATGGATACGGAGCGCTTAATCAAAACACAGCAAGTGATAATACGGCTATAGGATCACTGAGTTTAGTAAGTTCTTCAACTGGTGCCGCTAACACCTCCGTGGGTTCAGCAGCGATGTCTAATAATGGAACCGGCAGTCAGAATACTGCAGTTGGCTGGTTGGCATTAAATAGTAATACAACCGGATCTAATAATACCGCAATTGGTGTACAAGCAAATGTAACTTCTGGTGCACTTAACAATGCTACAGCAATTGGAGCAAATGCAAGTGTAGCTACAAGCAATAGCCTTGTATTGGGTAATGGTGCTAATGTGGGTATTGGAACCAGTTCTCCAGTAAATGTACTGGATGTGGTAAATACCGGAGGGAATATCAGCGGTAAGTTCAATAATACCAATGCCGGAAACATTAATCATACCGTAGAAGTTTTAAATGCAAATACTTCTAATATCGGCTATGGCAATGCCTCAGTATGGGCACAAAGGGGGCCACAGGTTGGTGGTGAATTTCTTTGGGTTGGACAACCAACTGCTTCTACTGGTTTCTCAAGTACAGGCCCCGGAGTACAGGGCACAAGTTTAAACCACATTGGTGTTGTGGCACTTTCTACCAATAGTGTTGGTTTATATGGCTTCACCAATGCCGGAACAGCTATTCAGGCAGTTGCCAATACTGCAGCAGCTTATGCTTTACAAACTTTTGGTAAGGTGCAGATAACAGGTCAGGGTGCAGGTGCAGGTAAAGTACTTACCAGCGATGCAACAGGTAATGCAACATGGCAGGATCTTGCCAGCGTAAGCCTTGGTATTTCCGGACATTTTTTAACCGCTGATATGACAGTTCCTACTACTGGTGCTTTTACTCCGGTAACCACATGGACCAATCTTACAGAAGACGGTGGCGCCAATTATAATCCAGTAACAGGTGAGTACACTATAACCAGGACCGGGGTTTACCAGGTAAATGCCGGTGTTCTCTTTAATCAGTTGACTGCTGCTGCAGCCCAAACATGGATGAATTTAAATGTAAATGGAATTACCTCGTTTGCGGGTTCTGATAATAATATAGCGGCTGGAACTTTTGCGAATCCTAGACTTGCAATAGCACAAAGATTCAATGCAGGAGATAAATTGCAGTGTACTGTTGGACAGAATTCAGGTGTTAACCAGACAATTCTTTCTGGTTTTTTCTCTAATCAGTTTTCAGTACAATTTATTCATAGATAAAAATAAAATCAGCTGAATTTATTCATAAATAATAAAACAATAAAAATGAAAAATAAATTATTAATCATGGTTCCGGTTGCAGTGTGCTTTTTTGCACAATCAAATGCACAAACCACTAATGCTACTGCTTCAACAACTAAAGAGGTTATTGTCAATGGTATCCCTTACAGCGAATACGCTGCACAGGTAAAAGCCCAGCAGGCTGCATTGAACAGCCAGGTGGTTACCCCGGCTAAACCAATTGGAGTCCCTGTTCAGGGAACCATTGCAGCAGATAAACCTGTAACAGAAATCCAGCCAAAAAATGCTGCTACAATACTGGCAGAGTTAAAAGCCAGCCAGGCCAGTATGGAAAGCAGGATGCAGGAACTGAAAACAAAAATGGAAGCAAACAATAAGGCTACCGTACCTGCAAAACCTGTTCAGGAAACAAAGCCGGTTTATGAAATGCCAAAACCTATTCCCGGAGGCGTTTATGCTTTATCTCTGGAAAA
>JAYWAN010000100.1:0-2011 GCA_043782405.1 Chitinophagaceae bacterium | reverse complement strand
AAGTCTTATACGGCCAGCTCCTGCTGAACTCCCCCAGGACCGGAAGGTAGCAAGGGTAGGTGGTTGAGCGGTGCGATGTAAGTAACTTGCCATTTTTTGTTTAATATTGTTGATGTAATATTCAATCTTAAATATCAAATACCAATGAAATTTTTTATCGATACGGCAAATCTTGCGCAGATCAAAGAAGCAAACGACCTGGGAATACTGGATGGTGTTACCACCAACCCTTCACTGATGGCCAAGGAAGGTATTAAAGGCAATGATGCTGTGATGGCGCATTATAAAACCATTTGCGAAATGGTGAATGGTGATATCAGTGCTGAAGTTATTTCAACCGACTTTGATGGCATTGTTGCAGAAGGGAAAAAGCTTGCAGCTATTCATCCTAACATTGTAGTGAAAGTACCAATGATAAAAGATGGTGTGAAAGCCATCAAGTGGTTCACGGAAAACGGTATCAGAACCAACTGCACATTGATCTTTTCTGCCGGCCAGGCGATATTGGCTGCAAAAGCAGGGGCTACTTATGTTTCGCCTTTTATTGGCCGTATTGATGACAGTGGGTGGGATGGCATGGAACTCATCCATCAATTAAGGCAGATATTTTCGATACAGGGATATAAAACAGAGATACTCGCTGCGTCTATACGTTACCCCAACCATATCATCAAGTGTGCGGAAGCCGGTGCCGATGTATGTACCTGCCCGCTGGATTCTATCCTTGGTTTATTAAAACATCCATTGACCGATATCGGCCTTGCTAAGTTTTTGGAAGACGCAAAGAAATTCAGCTAAGGACAAAACGGGGTTGGTAATTTGTATCACCACATTTTATATGTTCGGGCCTGGGCACTTAGCCCTTATTCTTCTTTGATTTTGATTTGCCCTGCATTTCCTTCATCAACTCATCCACGGTTTTCAACTCAGGGTCTGGTTTCTTTTTGATGAATATGGCAAACTCCCGGTGTAGAGAGGGGTTATTCCTAAGCGTTACTTTAATATTCACTTTCTCTTCTGTAAAATCCCTGTCGATCCAAAGGCTGTTACCACTGAATTTTCCGGCAGAAGCCCAAAAGATAAGATGGGTACTGTCTAGTGGTAAATATTTTCCATTGGATAAGCGCCCGTCAATATTGATATAATTAAAAGTGCCTTTTTTCAGGCTGTCGGTGTAAAGGTCTACATAAATACTATCGATCTTTTGCGCTTTGGCGAAAGAACTGCAGAGTATGAGTAAAACAGGTAAAAGTCTTTTCAATGCTTTTGTTTGTATAAAGATTGAAAATATTGTGCCAAAAGCTATCTTCAAAGCTGTTAAATTTTGTTAATGTGGTATGACAGGATACTGATCGCTTAATTTGATATCCCTACCCGTTGTTGTATATATTCATTTTTTCCCAATTCATTCAGCATGAACATGGCCAGATCGCCTGCATTGATTTTATAGTTATTGGGAGAAGGAGGATAGTTTGCAGCGGTATGGTATGCACCTGTAGGGCCTTCATTGATAATGTTGGGCGGACAAACAAATGTCCAGTCCAGCCCGCTATCTTTCAATAACTCAAACGCTTTCTGGTGTTCCTTTCCTACCGGGATATATTCCGGCGGGTAGTCGTCACCGTCAATCAGTAAACTGTGCTCATCCGCATTCAGTACGCCCATGCCGCCAATACCGATGATCCTTTTCACCCCGGCTTTCTTCATCTGGACAATAATATTTTTCATTCCCAGGCTACGGGTCTTGTCATTGCCGTCAAAACCGCCGCCCAGCGCCGACAATACCGCATCACAACCTTTGATGGCTTTGTATACTTCATTTTCATCAAATAAAGCGCCCTGCACCAATTGCAGCTGCTCATTGTTTAAAAAATCGGTGGTATAAACATTTCTTCCAAATGCCTTTACCTGATCTCCTTTAAATAATGCCTGCTGCACAAGTTGTTTGCCTACCATTCCCGTAGCACCAAAGACGATAATATCCATGCTTAATTTTTATTAAAGTTATACA
>JAYWAN010000099.1:0-2015 GCA_043782405.1 Chitinophagaceae bacterium | reverse complement strand
TTGATCCTGAAGGTAGACATAATGAAAGGGCCTGGCGTAAATGGTTCGCTGCATTTTATAAATGGATTATGGCAGATGGTTTTAATAATGTGATTGATTTGGATAAATGATTCCCATTCCTTAAGAGGGCCATTCCAATAACAAATCTTATTTGCATCAATTTAATATCGAGAAGATATTTTCAAATCCGACATTAACTTTTATCTTAATTGAATATAATATACTGGAGCTCAAAGAAATTTCAACCTAATCAGTACACATTTTTTTCAGCCCGTTTCATCCACTCTTTAAATATTTTAAAAGCATCTTCTCTGCTTAAAGATACTATTGGTATTTTCCTGTCATCTATAGCTACTTTCATTTCTTCATATATCATAGAGTCATCAAATCCAATGCTGGCAGCATCTTCACGGTTATTGGCGTAATAAACAATTTTTGGTCTTGCCCAATAAATAGCACCGAGGCACATCGGGCATGGCTCGCAGGAAGTATAAATTTCGCATCCGTCGAGTTGAAATGAGTTTAAGTTTTTACAGGCATCCCTGATGGCGGTAATTTCTGCATGTGCGGTGGGATCATTATTACAAAGTACTTTATTATTACCTCTCCCAATTATTATATCGTCTTTCACAATGACACATCCAAAGGGACCGCCCTCATCATTGTCCATACCGCTTTTCGATAGGCGTATCGCTTCAAGCATAAATTTTTCTTCTCTTGTCATAATTTTATCAGGTGAACAAATATACTACAGTACTTTAAAATCAGGATTTAGGAAATTCCCCAATGAGTTAATTTTTAGTGGCCGCATATTTAATTTTTTGAGATGATCATGAGGACAATATTTTATCTAAATTAATAGCAGGAAATCTATCTACACAATTCTTTAATGGCAGCTGTATGCTGCGGAAACGATGCGCATAGGGGAGCGGATTTAGCCATTTCAAAATCAGCAAAATCAAAACCAGGTGCAACCGTGCAGCCTACAAAACAAAAGTTACTATCCGGCGCAGGCCTGCTGGCAAACCAGCAATGAGCGGGCACTACATATTGAAACAATTGCCCCTTACCAATATCATTGCCCAGTTGAATAGTTTTTAATTGGCCGTCCTCCGGTAGCACATACACCATCAATGGATCACCGGCGTAAAAATGCCAGCATTCATCACTTTTAATGCGGTGAAAGGCGGAAAAATTCCCCCGCTCCAATAAAAAATAAATAGCCGTCGAAAAAGCCCTGTCGCCACCGAACCTTCCGGGCAATGCAACGCCAGCAATTTGTTCGTTGCTTTTGTAAGTTTCCTTATACCAGCCACCTTCGGGGTGGGGTTGCAAATTGTATTGTTGTATAAGTTGTTCCGCCGTCATTTGCAAAGTGATGTTACTGAGATAAAAAGCTTTCCAACGATGTAATCGTTTTGTTAAGGTCTGCATAAGTTAGTGCATTGTTGAGGAACCAGCTTTCATACGCTGATGGTGGTAAATAAATACCATTGCTCAGCATGAAGTGAAACAACTGGTTGAACTTTCCAATGTCTGCTTTGGAGGCCGAATCGAAATCGGTAACATCATGATCACTAAAATGAAGACTGATCATGCTGCCAAAACGATTGATGCGAAAAGGAATATTGTGTTTAGATAAAACAGCAGCTATGCCATCACTGAGGTATTTTGTTTTGGCATCCAGTTCCTCGTAAATTGAAGGATTATTTTTCAATTCATTGAGCAAAGTATATCCTGCAATCATGGCAATAGGATTGCCGCTTAACGTGCCTGCCTGGTATACGTTTCCCAGTGGCGCAATGTGCTGCATGATTTCTTTTTTACCACCGAATGCACCAACAGGCAAGCCACCGCCAATTACTTTTCCATAAGTCACCAGGTCTGCATTGATGTTTAATTTTGACTGTGCACCACCTGCCGCCAATCTGAAACCAGTCATCACTTCATCAAAAATAAAAACGATGCCTTCTTCATCACAGATCTTTCTAATGCCTTCCAAAAAACCTGGTGCA
>JAYWAN010000098.1:0-2021 GCA_043782405.1 Chitinophagaceae bacterium | reverse complement strand
CGCTGGCTCCATGATAGATCGTATACATAGCAGAGATATTGGCAAGCAGGGCTTGGGCCGTGCAGATATTGGAAGTTGCTTTTTCCCGGCGAATATGTTGTTCGCGTGTTTGAAGCGCCATACGCAAACATCTCTTTCCCTGTGCATCTACACTTACACCAATGATCCTTCCCGGTATGTTTCTTTTGAATTCATCCTTAGTGGCAAAGAATGCAGCATGCGGGCCACCATTCCCAAGCGGTACGCCAAATCTCTGGGAAGAACCGATGGCAACATCAGCACCTAATTCTCCCGGAGGGGTTAATAAGGTCAATGCCAAAAGATCAGTTGCCATCACCACCTGTGCATTTACTTTATGTACCTTATTAATAAAGCTGCGGTAATCTTCCACTGCGCCATTGCTGTTGGGGTATTGCACTATTGCGCCAAAGAAACTATCATCGAGTAGTGCTGTTTTATAATCTCCAAAAACCAATTCTACTTTTATGGGAGCAGCTCTTGTAAACAGGATATCTTTTGTTTGGCCAAATACATTTTCATCAACAAAGAATTTTGCTGCACTAATATGATCGTGGTCTTTGTTCTTGTGATTGAAGAGCATAGCCATGGCTTCTGCTGCAGCGGTACCTTCATCTAACAAACTGGCATTGGCAATGGGCAAACCAGTTAGGTCGCTTACCATGGTCTGGTAATTGAGTAAACTTTCCAAACGCCCCTGTGCGATCTCTGCCTGGTAAGGGGTGTATTGCGTGTACCATCCTGGGTTCTCAAAAACTGTTCGTAAGATCACGCTGGGCACAATGGTATTGTAATAACCCTGTCCTATATATGATTTAAAGACTTTATTAAGTGAAGCTGTGGCTTTTAGGTCGGTAAGGTATTGAAATTCACTTACCGGGCCTGCTGTTTGCAATGGTTGTTGCGAGCGGATTGAAGCCGGTACGGTCTGGTTGATCAATTCATCAGTTGACCTTACGCCAATTAGTTTAAGCATGGCCTGGGTTTCCTGTTCATTGGGTCCGATATGCCTGGCTGTAAACTCATGTTGCTGTTGTTCGAAAAGATTCATATGCCTGTATTATTTTTAGTATTTATATCAGTCCTCCAATAACAAAGAGTGCGTCAGAATAAAAACTGCATTCTCCGCGGTCCCTCCTTTTTGTTGAGGGGTTGGGGTGAGGCCTTGAAAAGTTGCCGCAAAATTACGATAACATAACAAGATTCAACGCCAATAAGTTCATTGATTATTTACTGTGGAAAACTGATGTATAACGTTGGGAAGGAGCAAGCCACAAGATAGAAGCTAAAAGGATAGCAAGGAGCTAAAAACAGTTTGGTTATCCCTTGAAACTATTCCCCTTTGCAGCAATGCTTTATTCATGAATGGCAAGTACCGGTACTTTACTTTGATAGATCATTTTTTTTGTATGCATTGTTTTGAACAACCTTTCGTAAAAACTATGGTATTGTGGCGCAATTATAATGATGTCGATGTCTTTATCATTAACAAACAGGTTCACTGCTTCGTGAAAATCATATAGCCTCATGAAGTAGAATTCAGGATTGAATTCAGCGAGTAAGGCTTCCATTTTATCCCTTTCTTCTTTAAAGGCTGTGGTTAAAGAAATATAATGGCTTTCATCCACATTTAAAATGTGCAAGGATGGTTTCATGTCCTGTAAAACTTTTTTTACTGCCAGTAGGGTCGGCGTTTCTTCCACATATTTCATTTCAGATGTGATCAGTACATTTTCTACTTTCGTGAATTTCGCATCTTCCGGAACAATTAAAACCGGGCATACTTTTTTTTCCGCCATCTTCAAAGTGTTGGAACCCGAAAAGCGTTGTGCCAAGGATGTTTTGCCGATAAGGCCCATTACAATAAGATAGGCCGTTTTTACATGGGCGTATGCAGCAAGGCAATCAATAAAATTATCACCCGATTCTGAATAGGTTTCTATGTTGGGCGCACACTCCCGCATTTCTTCTTTTAGCGTACCTAAATAATTATTGGCAATGGC
>JAYWAN010000097.1:0-2026 GCA_043782405.1 Chitinophagaceae bacterium | reverse complement strand
GTATGACCAGCCATTTTCCGTTTTCAGTAAATAAGTCCACTGTAAGTGGTGTTTCTTTCGACACGGCATTGTGCTTGATCGCGTTTTCCAACAGCAACTGTAAAGTAAGTGGCGGAATAAAGGTATGTATTTTTGCCTCGTTGGTAACGTTGATGTTCATCTTTAAGTTATTACCATATCTTTTTTGTTGCAGGTAAAAATAGGTTTGCATTAAAGTGATCTCTTCGCCTAAGGTAATTATATCCTTATCCCTGTAATTAACAATGTTGCGGAAAAATTCTGATAAATGTTCTACATAGCTCACTGCCATTTTTGGATTTTCTTCAATGGTGGATATTAAGGTATTAAAACTGTTGAATAAAAAATGCGGGTTGATCTGGTTGCGCAAAACCTGGAACTGAAACTGGATCTTTTCCTGTTGTAGTTTTTGCATCTTTTTTAAATTCCGCTCCCTGTTTTTTATGTACCAGTAAAGGATGCCCCCGATGAACATAATAACAAGGGCAATGAACCAATATCTTTTCCAAAGCGGTTTTTCAATAATGAAATCATAAGTGGCTTCATTGGCATTTTCAAAATTCTCATTCAGTGATGATCTTATATGAAACCTGTATTTATCCGGCTGCAGCTGCAGGAAAGAGAGATTCCTGTCCCTTGTGGATATCCAGCCTGTATCCAGCCCTTCCAGTTTATACTGGTAATGGATCTCATCTGGATTGGTATAATAGAGGCCGGTGAAGTAGAACTGGAAAGTATTCTGATCGCTGTTATAATTTCCAGGTTTATCTTTCTCTACATCAGTTAAAAATAACTGTACGTTTTCTATGATGGTTTTGGGTTGGTGGATCGCTTTTTCAACGGGGCTGTATATTACAATACCCCTGGTAGTGCAGAAAGCGATATTTCGGGCAGTATCCTGTGTTACCGTGCCCGCATATGAATTCACATCTGTAATGCCCTGGTTGTTGTTCAAATAAGAGAAGGTTCCTGTATGGGTATTCAATATATCTATTCCTTTTCTGTTTATCACGATGATATCTCCCCAGGGTCCTGTTTTAAGGGATACAATCTCCAGGTCACTTAAGCCACTGGCTGTTGAGTAATTTTTAAAACTTTTTCCATTGAAACAATAAATGCCTGTACTTTTTGTGTTGAACCATATATTACCATTCTTATCTTCTATAATCGAAAAGATACGGTCATCCAGTAAACCGCTTTCTTTTCCGTAGTGCACAAACCTGCCATTTTCCAAAACGTTTATACCTTTTTCACCCATACCGAACCATATCCTGTTATGGGTATCTTTAAAAATGGAATAAATATAATTGGTGCCAATTTTATCATTATTATAATTGGTGAATTTGTAATGAGTTGCAATATTGCTGTTCCCACTGTCAATATCAAAGACCATCGCCACTCCTTCCAATCCGCCTGCACATACTAAATTACCATTGCCGGTTATGGATAATATACTGGCATTTTTCAGCAAAGGGTTTTCGGTGAGGCCACGATACTTACCAGTTTGCGGATCCAGTATCAAAATACCACTGCCCATTGTCCCGATCCATATATGATGATTGTTATCCTGGTATAAACATGTAATATCTGTTTTGCTGCTAAGTTCAGCAAAACGGTAGTCTTTTTTTGTAAAGTTATCGTTGGTAAACGTGTATTTTATCAGGCGCCCGGCAGTGTTTATCCAGAAATTATTCTGGTAATCGCACAGCATAGCATGAATGTTTTCAAATACTGCATTATCATACACAGGCAGTAATTGCAATTGGTTGCCAGGTGTTGCTATAAGTTCTGTAGAAGTATTCGCCCATATATTGCCTTCATCGTCCTGCAGCAAATTGGTTACTTTATTTCCGGAAACTGATTTGCCGTTATAACGCTGTACCGGCTGGTTGTTTGCAAGCTTCCGCAATAAACCATTTTCCTCAGTACCTATCCATAAAATCCTCTGTGAAATGAGTAAAGTATTTATTTGTCCGTATTTCCAGTTAGACTCGGAAAACGGAACAGT
>JAYWAN010000096.1:0-37048 GCA_043782405.1 Chitinophagaceae bacterium | reverse complement strand
TACCGGTACATTTAAAGCTGACCTGCTTAATGGCGTTATTCCTAACCCTCCGGGGCTTTTACTGAATTTCTATGACCCTGCAGGTTTTGTATCTACTGCCACTTCATGGAATCAGTTATTCTCTACACCAAACGGCAACTGGACATTAGCTATGGCTGATGGCGGCCCGGCTGATAATGGTGTATTGACGGCATGGTCTATAACAATCGATTACACTACCCCCGGCCCTGCAGGATCAACCACCTATACCTGGTCTCCTCTTGCTGGATTATATACAGATCCCAGTGCGATAATTCCTTATGGTGGCGGTCAAACTCCAATAGTATATGCGGCTCCTTCTGATCTTACTACTTATACAGTTACCGCAACTGATGTTGCAACAGGTTGTTCTAACACCGGTACAGTTGTAGTGAACTATACACCGCCGGCTCCAACAGTTAGCCCTGCTGCGCTTTCGATGTGTTTGGGTGATGTTGCTTCTCCATTGACCATCACTTCTGCATTGCAGCCAGCAACACAAAATTTCAGTTCAGGTCCGATCAGTGTTTTTATACCTGATGGCCCTTCTATTTTCCCAACACCTCCGCCGGCTAACTATGTATATCCTGCTACTACAAGTACGATCCCGGTTGCACTTCCTGTAGGTGCTGCTATCAGTAAGATGGCAGTAAGATTGAATATTACGCACACTTTTATTGGCGATCTTGTAATTGCTTTAAAAGCACCAAATGGTAATGTATTCAACCTGGATGCAGCGCTTGGCAAAACAGATAATCCCGGTGCTAATTTTGTTAATACTGTTATCAGTTCTACGGGTGTTACTGCACTCAATACAGGAACGGCTCCGTTTACCGCTACCTTTAAACCAGATGCGGTGGGTGCTACTTTTGACCTTAATTTCGGCGCACCTGTAGGTATTATCACTTACCCTGGAGGCCCGGTTGGCTTTGTACCTACAGTAACCACTTTCAGCGGTTTATATTCTGTACCATCAGGTAACTGGACCATTGCTATATTTGATGTGGGTGCCGGAGATGTAGGAACACTTACCAACTGGAGCATGGATATTACCTATGGCGTACCAGCGAGTGGTGTATGGTCTCCTGTTACAGGTTTATTCAATGATGCAGCAGCGTCTTCAGCTTATGTTGCAGGCACACTGCAAAATACAGTTTATGCAAGGCCGCAAACGCCTGGCGCTAATAATTATAATGTAAGTGTATTCAGCCCTGGATTCCCTATATTACCTCCACCAAGCGTTAATGCAACTCCAATCACAATCAATGATGTTGCTCCTGCTACACCTTACCCATCTGCTATTAATGTAAGTGGGTTACCTACAACTGGGGTTAGTGTAAAATCCGTAAAAATTAATGGATTTAGCCACACATTCCCTGCAGACGTTGATATGCTGTTACAATCACCGACGGGGCAAAATGTGATATTAATGTCCGATGTTGGTGGTGGAAGTAGTGTATCTGGCGTAACTTATACATTTGATGATGCAGGTCCTGCCATGACAGGCGGCCTTAATACTTCGGGCACTTATCGTCCAACCAATATTGGTCTTGGTGATACATGGGTTGCACCCGGCCCCGGAGTATTTAACCAGGCTGCCCCTGCTTTATCATTATTTGGGTCTACTGCCGATGTTAATGGTGCCTGGAAACTATTCATTGTTGATGATCTTGGTGGTGATGTTGGATTAATTACTGGCGGTTACAGTATTCAGTTCAGTTACCTTGGACAAGGTTGTCAATCACCTCCAAGAACAGTTGTAGTTACCGTTAATGTTCCTATAGCACTTAATAATACGATCCCCGCAGATGCTATTGTATGTACAGATAAAGTAACCACTTTTACTGTGGCAACTACAGCAGGTACTTCACCAACCTATCAATGGCAGGTGAGTGCTGATAATGGTAATACATGGAACAATATAACTAACAACGCCATTTACAGTGGTGCTACTACTGCAACCTTAACGGTTACCGCACCTCCGGTGTCACTGAATGGTGGCCTGTATCGTGCTGTGGTAAGTGGTGCTGCTCCTTGTGGCAGTGTAAACTCCAGGGTTGCCCGTTTAACGGTTAATCCATTACCAACAATCACTATTGCTGCTTCTCCTTATAAGAACCTGTTCCCAGGCTTAAGGACAACCATTTCTTCTACCGTTTCTCCTCTTGCAGCTACTTATACATGGCTCAGGAACGGAACGGCCCTAACCGCTACAAGCATTGGAATAGTATCTGGTTTAAATACCGGTGCTTTACAGGTTGATGTGGATGGACTGGGTGATTATCGCTTAAGGGTTACAGACGTTAATGGCTGTACCAATACCTCAAACACGGTAACTATCGCCGATTCACTTTCAGGAAGGGTATTCATTTATCCTAATCCAAATAGTGGACAGTTTCAGGTTAGGTACAATCCAATCCGTAACAATGTTACTCCACGTGGCCTCAATGTTTTCAACTCAACAGGCCAAAGGATAGTAAATCTTTCCTATACTTTAGGATTACCTTATGCCAGGATGAATGTTGATCTCAGGACCTTTGGTGCAGGCGTTTACTGGATCGAGGTAGTTGATCTTAACGGTAATCGTTTGGCAATGGGAAGAGTGGAAGTACTTAGATAATGATCCTCTTTCTTAATAATCTTCAAGTCCCCCGCTAAGCGGGGGACTTTTTTATGCTCCCTATACCACCGTATCGAGCCATATTAACTTTTTGCCGGAATTAACAGCAAATTCCCGGATCCAACGACCGGTGAAAAACTTCACTGATAAGGCCTTAAAATCACCATCTTTTCCTACCTTTGTCGCCCCGTTAAAAAACCCGGGGTATTTTATGTCATTCAATATTATTAAACAACTAAACGCAGATGCACAGGAAGGTTCGGCCGCCGAGAGCACCGAAACTGCTGCGATAACAAATGTGCCTGTAGAAACTACCGATGTGGTAGGAATTGAAATTAAAGCACCGGTTGCAGAAACGGTGGCAACAGCCCATGATGATTTTGACTGGAGTGTTGACAAACGTAATGTAACCAGCTACACTGCTGAAGAAAAAACCAAGTACGACAAGGTTTACGACAACACTTTTAAGCAGATCAATGATGGTGAAATGATACAGGCAACTGTTGAATCCCTGACCAAAACTGATGCTGTAGTAAACATTGGCTTTAAAAGCGATGGCCTTATTTCCCTGAATGAGTTCAGGGACATCCCAGGCGGCGTTAAAGTTGGTGACGTGATTGAAGTAATGGTTGTAGAAAAAGAAGACCGCGAAGGTAATTTAAATTTAAGCCGTAAAAGTGCACGCACTACAAGGGCCTGGGAAAGAATTGTAGAAGTACACAAGACCGGCGAAATTGTTACTGGTTTAGTGACCAGCAAAACAAAAGGTGGTTTGATCGTGGATGTATTTGGTATGGAAACTTTCTTACCGGGTAGCCAGATTGACGTTAAACCAGTTACTGATTATGATCAGTTTGTTGGTAAGACAATGGAATTTAAAGTGGTTAAAATCAATGAAGCTATTAAGAACGCCGTAGTATCGCACAAAGCACTTATTGAAAGCGATATCGAAGCACAACGTGCAGAGATAATGGGTAAGCTGGAAAAAGGCCAGGTATTGGAAGGAACGATCAAGAACATCACAGATTTTGGTGCATTCCTTGACCTTGGCGGTTTAGACGGTTTATTATATATCACAGATATTTCATGGGGACGTATCAACCATCCTACAGAAGTATTGAAGATGGATCAGAAACTGAACGTGGTAGTACTTGATTTTGATGATGATAAAAAGCGTATCAGTTTAGGTTTGAAACAATTGACCCCCCACCCATGGGATACTTTGACCGAGAATCTTAAAGAAGGTGAAATAGTAAAAGGTAAAGTGGTTAATATTGAAGACTACGGTGCATTCTTAGAGATCATGCCGGGCGTAGAAGGTTTGGTACACGTAAGTGAAATTACCTGGGCCAATACACCTATCAATGCAAAGGAATTCTTTAAACTGGGCGATGAATACGAAGCCAAAGTGGTTACGCTGGATAAGGAAACCCGCAAAATGAGCCTTTCCATCAAACAAATGACGGAAGATCCATGGAGCACTATCGAAAATAATTTCCCTGAAGGAAGCAAACATAAGGGTATCGTGAAAAACATTACGCCCTATGGTGTGTTTGTTGAATTATCGACAGGTATTGGCGGTATGATCCACATCAGTGATCTCAGCTGGCTGAAACGTTTCAATAACCCTAATGAATACACGAAAGTAGGTAATGAAATTGAAGTGGTGATAATGAACATCGATAAAGAAGGACGTAAACTGCAGTTGGGCCATAAACAAATCGAAGAAGATCCATGGAACTCATTGGAATCAACTTTCCCTGTAGGAAGCATACATGAAGGTACGGTGATCAGGAAAGACGATAAGGGTGCCCTTGTACAATTACCGTACGGACTGGAAGGATTTGCCCCTGCACGCCACCTGGCTAAGGAAGATGGTAAAACGATCGGCGCTGATGAGATCGCCAAATTTATGGTTATCGAATTTGACCGCAATGATAAACGCATCATTTTAAGCCATTCCCGTTTATGGGAGCAGGTGATAGAAGAAGAAAAGCAAGCGGTTATTAAAGAAAAGAAGGCTGATGCTGAAGTAACCAAAAAAGCAGTGAAGACACTGCAAGGCAAAGTAGAGAAATCAACTTTGGGTGACCTGGGTGTTTTAGCCGACTTAAAAGCGAAAATGGAAAGTGACGCCGCAGATACTGCTGCTACTTCAACAGAAGAACCTAAAGGAGAGTAGTTTTAATTACTTAAAATAAATGCCATCCATTAGCTAACGGATGGCATTTATTTTAGAATGAATAATCAGTTACTAGCCTACTCCAGCATTTTCACTTCTGTTCTGCGATTTTGTGCCCTGCCATCTGCAGTTTTATTACTGGCTATTGGTACTGTCATCCCATAACCTTTGGCTGTTACACGGGTGGGGTCGATACCCTTGGTCAATAAATACGCCCTTACCGTATTCGCCCTTGCCTCAGATAAGATTAGGTTACTTTTAGCATTCCCCACATTATCTGTATGCCCGCCTATCTCTATTTTATCATCATCATGTTTGTTAAGATAGCTAACCACTTCATCCAATACGGGATAAGAATCAGGGTCTAAAATCGCTTTCCCGGTTTCAAAAACGCAGCCTTCCAGTATAAAACTTTTGGCCGGCAGAAATTGTATATTGACTTTGAACGGATTCTTGTAAGATTGATTATCCTTGAGAGCTGGAATTTCCAGGACATTATAACTGGTGGAATCCTTAAAACCAAGGATATACATTTCATAACTATCCCCTGCAGGTAACCGGAAGGTAAATCTTCCGGTTGAATCAGTGAGGCCTTCGTAATCCTTACCAGTGAGTTTACTTTTAAAAACTACAATTTCGTGGTTCAACACATTATTCTTAAAGTCGGTTACAAGCACATTTACCGGTGCGTCTTTGGGCATAGCTGCATTTTGTACAGTACCATTCTGGCCTAAAACAATTGCCGGTAAAAAGATCGAAAGTAAAGCATAAGATAATTTTCGGTTCATGGTTAATCAATTAAGGTAATTATAAAGGAAAAATATACGCCTATCAATTTTCAATTATTATGCCAGAATCAGCTGCTCATTGTCAACATTCATAGCCGTTGTTGCAACTGTACCACCATTGCGTCCTTCCAGGTCTTAAAATCACCAGCAATAATGTGCTTTCGGGCTTCTGTAACCAGCCAAAGATAAAAAGCCAGGTTGTGTACACTTGCAATAGTTAAAGCCAGGTACTCTTTTGATTTCATCAAATGCCGCAGGTAGGCCTTGCTGTAATAATTGCTCATTGCACAATCGATCCCATCGTCAATAACAGAAAGGTCTTTTTCCCATTTTTTATTGTCGATATTAATAACCCCTTTACTGGTAAACAGCATGGCATTACGGCCATTACGCGTGGGCATTACACAGTCAAACATGTCAACCCCAACAGCAATACTCTCCAGTATATTCCAGGGTGTGCCTACACCCATCAGGTAGCGAGGCTTTTGTGGCGGTAGGATATCACAACATAATTCAGTGAATTCATACATCATTTCCGTTGGCTCTCCTACACTTAAGCCACCGATAGCATTGCCTGCTGCATTTTTAGCAGCAATGAATTCAGCCGATGCGGTACGGAGGTCCTTATAAGTGCTGCCCTGTACAATAGGAAACAGGTTTTGCGTATAGCCGTATTTGTCAGGTGTTGTATTGAATTGTTCAAAACACCTGTTCAGCCAGCGATGGGTAAGCTCCATGCTTTCTTTGGCATAAGCATATTCACTGGGATAAGGAGGGCATTCATCAAAAGCCATAACAATATCCCCTCCAATGACCCGTTGAATATCCATTACATTTTCGGGGGTAAACAAATGTTTACTGCCATCAATATGACTTTGAAATAAAGCGCCCTCTTCAGATAACTTCCTGTTATTGGCCAATGAAAAAACCTGGTAACCACCACTATCCGTTAGTATAGGCCCACCCCATCCGTTAAATTTATGCAGCCCGCCGGCAGCTTCTAAAACATCCAGGCCAGGCCGAAGGTATAAATGATAAGTATTCCCCAAAATGATCTGTGCTTTTACATCTGTTGTTAATTGCTGTTGTGTAACAGCTTTCACACTGCCTGCAGTACCCACTGGCATAAAGATTGGCGTCATTATTGCGCCATGATCTGTAGTTATTTTACCGGTCCTTGCTTTTGTAAGGGTATCTGTATGTGTCAATTCAAATTGTAATGTTGCCATGCAGTATAAACTTATAGTGTTTAGTTATTAGCTTTTGGCTAATAGCATATGGTATTTTAATTCATCCGTATCAGTTTGCCTATCTATTTGTATTTTTGCGCAATGAATTTTACTCATTGGTGGCAATTGTTATTTTATAGTTTTTGCCTGATGACCCTGATACAGATATTTTATTATCTTTTCTTTTTTGTAAGACTTGCGCTCTACAAAAAAAAGTTGAAGCCAACATCACAAACGCATCCGGTATCAGTTATCATTTGTGCCCGCGACGAAGCAGCAAATTTAGCGAAAAATCTTCCCGGAGCGTTGGTTCAGCAATACAGCACCACGCATGAAGTGATCGTGGTAGATGATAACTCTTTTGACGACAGTAAATACCTCTTGGAAGAATTACAAAAAACCTTCCGGCAATTACATGTGGTAGAGCTAAAGCAGGAAGCAAAATTCATTCCGGGCAAAAAATTTCCCCTAAGTATGGGCATTAAAGCGGCCAAGTATGAAATTGTATTATTAACTGATGCCGATTGCGTACCTGCCAGTGAGTACTGGATAGATAAAATGCAACAGGCTTTCGATATTGATACAGAGATTGTACTGGGCTATGGTGCTTATCATAAAAAAAGAGGGCTATTGAATACCGTAATTCGTTGGGAGACCTTCCATACAGCTCTCCAATATCTCTCTTATTCGTTAGCAGGTATCCCTTACATGGGTGTAGGGAGGAACCTGAGCTATAAAAAGGAAATTTTTTATCGTCACAAGGGATTTTCAACGCATAATAATATACCCAGCGGTGATGATGACCTGTTCATCAATATGGCTGCCACAAAAAAAAATACAAAGATCAGCCTCGACCCTGAATCTTTTACATTGAGTGAACCACCCAGGTCATGGGTGCAATGGATAAGACAAAAGCACAGGCATTACAGCACAGGAAAATTCTATAAGTCTTTACACAAATTTTTATTGGGGCTTTACTCTTTTTCTTATTTTATCTATTACCCCCTGTTTGCTGCAGTGATCCTCTTTTATAGCTGGCAATGGGCCCTTATCATTTTTGGCATCCGGTTCCTGTTGCAGGCAATAATACTATATCCCTGTATGAAAAAATTACAGGAAAAAAGTCTTTATCCATGGTTTCTGCTCATTGATATCGGGATGTTTTTTTATTACTTCATCTTTGCAATGGCCCTTATCAAAAAACCAAGGCCGGCGTGGAAATAATTTGAACGAAAAGGATATCGATTTCAATGTCATTTTATTAATAAATTAAGCCACCAAAATTTGGATCTGCTACTTAAATATTTTTCTGATTTTTCTGCAGTGCAACTAAAACAACTGGCTGCATTAAAGGGGCTGTACGCAGACTGGAACACAAAAATAAATGTGATCTCCAGGAAGGATATGGATAATTTTTATGAACACCATGTATTGCATTCACTGGCCATTACTGTAAAATTCGAGTTTGGCAAAGGGATGCAGGTAATGGACCTTGGCTGTGGTGGCGGTTTTCCGGGTATCCCCCTGGCGATCTTTTTTCCGGACACACATTTTCACTTAGTAGACAGCATTAATAAAAAGCTAAAAGTAGTCACTGAAATTTCTTCTGCCATTGGGTTGCAAAATCTTACTGTTCAACACAGCAGGGCCGAAGATATTACCGACAGGAAATTTGATATAGTTATTTCAAGAGCCGTTGCCCCCTTGAAAGACCTTTGGCACTGGAGCAGGCCCTTGCTGCAAAAAACTAAAAACTCCGCTGATAAAAATAATTCGCCCAATGGCCTGATCTGTTTAAAAGGCGGGGACCTGAGCCAGGAAATTGTTGAAAGCGGGTGTAAACCATTCATTTGGGAAATTGAAAAAATATTTTCGGAAACGTTCTTCAAAGAAAAATACCTGCTCTATATCCCCTTAAAATAATTACCGCTTTGTGGTATTGTTTTTCCGGTATTTTTAACCAAGTTTTACAGTATGATGATCACCCCCGTAGCAATAGTAGAAGATAACAATGATATCCGTCTTGCGCTGGAGCAGATCATTGAAACCTCCGGTAATTATGTTCTTGCCGGTTCCTGCATAAGTGGTGAAGAAGCATTGTTGAAAATACCCATTCTTAATCCAAAAGTGGTGCTGATGGATATTGGTTTGGGAGGGATAAGTGGTATTGAAGTTGTACGTGAATTAAAAGCGTCGCACCCCGAGATTTTATTCATGATGTGTACCATTTATGATGAAGATGAAAAAATATTTGAAGCATTAAGTGCTGGAGCCAATGGATATATTTTAAAGAAGACCTCACCGGGCAAATTATTGGAAGGAATCAAGGAATTAATAGAAGGCGGTGCTCCAATGAGCAGCCAGATCGCCAGGAAAGTAGTGGCGGCATTTCAAAACAAAACGGCGGCACCAAATACAGGATCACCACTTGATGTGCTTTCCAGGAGAGAGCGGGAAATACTGGAAATGCTTTCAACAGGATTACTTTATAAGGAGATTGCCGAAAAATTATACATCAGCCCCGAAACAGTACGTAAACATGTATACCATGTTTATGAAAAATTACATGTAACTAACCGGGTTGAGGCAGTCAATAAATTTTTTGGCAGGTAACCCGGGTCCTGGATAACCGAGCCTTTCAATTAATGAAAATAAATTTAATAACAGGAGTATATCCGGTATCAGTTTTCCAGGAATTTCCAAAACCATAGATCAGTTTGCGGAGTATTGCCAATAGGGAAGTTATGGGGATGGCCGGAATTGACAAAGCCGTATTTTTCGTAAAATCGCTGTGCTTTTATGTTATGCTCCCAAACACCCAGCCAAACCACTTCATATTGCTGCTGTAAGGCATATTCCAGAATAAATTTCATGAGTTGCTGTGCTACACCTTTTCCATGAAAATCATCTATCACATATATTCGTTTTAATTCAAGTGCCTTCCATTGTTTTATCAGATCAAACCCGCTGTAATCTTCCATGAATTGTAAATAGCCCGCCGGCACTCCATCCACTTCAGCAAAAAAGTAAAAATTATCTTCATTGCCGATCTCTTCAGCAAGCCTAGCTTCATTAAAATATTCAGTCAAAAAGCCCTGCATATCTTCTTCGGTGCAGGTACCCGTGAATGTTTTGTAAAAGGTTTCTTTAGCCATGCCAGATAGGATGGCGGTATCTGCTGCAGTTATTTTCCTGATTGTTATTTGCATCTGTTTAAAATTATTCTCACATTAAGTTCCAGCAGGTCATATTACCAGGCCAGTTCAAGCACATTGTTTTTCCTGTCAATATCGGCCATCCTTTTTGTCGGATCAATTTCGGCTATCTTTAAT
This sequence comes from Chitinophagaceae bacterium, assembly GCA_043782405.1. Taxonomy (GTDB): domain Bacteria; phylum Bacteroidota; class Bacteroidia; order Chitinophagales; family Chitinophagaceae; genus Ferruginibacter. Next base: position 26,879 of record JAYWAN010000096.1, on the reverse strand, counting down.
TCGGTAAGCCTTCGTTTAAATTCAACTACATAAGTAAGATGTGTCCATCTCCATTCTTCATGTACCTCTCTTTTTTGAGCCGGGTTTTCGTTTGGTTTTTCTCCAAACATCAAATTACTGGGGATATAATGCATCTCAGTAGAGCCGTTTTTAAAAGTAAGTTGCAGATCAATGGGCATCGGCATTTCCCCTATGCGTTTCAACCGGATTTTAGAGACCCCATTCTCTTCCCATAAACTATCAATAGCATAGTTGACCGTTTTTGTTGTATACAGCATATACTCTTTATACCATTGCAACTGAAGGCCGCTGGTTTTTTCTGCAACACGTATAAAGTCGTTGGGATTAGGATGTTTAAAACGCCATAACCTGTAATACTCCAGTAAAATCTTATCGATATTTGTTTCTCCCACTATATAACCAAGCTGTCTTAAGAAGACGGCTCCTTTGTAATAGGAATTTGTGTTATAGGCATAATTGGTATAAAAATAATTTGAAGGGGTACTCATAGGTTCATCGAAAATACTTGTAGCCAGGGTAAAATAAGAATCATACTCGGGTGCAGATGCAAAAAAATCATTATGATGCAACCAGGCTAATACACGTGCTTCGGCATAATCAGTAAAACCTTCGTCCATCCATCCGTATAAATTCTCATTGGTACCCAGCATCATTTGGTACCAACTATGGCACCATTCATGTATGGCAGTTTCCAGTCCGGGATTTCTGATCAATGTTGCCATTGGATATTCAGTACCCCCGCCCCCGCCTTGTAAAAAAGAATAGACAGGATATGGATAACTGCCAAAAGTTTTTGCCATGTATGGATACACTATTGCACAGGTATCGGCAGTTGCCTGCCATTTGGCTTCTTCAGTTTTATAAATGAAATGAAGTAAAGGGCCGTCTGTTGTTTTTCTTGTGATATGTTTGTAATCGGGGTCGGCAGACCATACAAAATCATGCACGTTCCTGGCGGAGAATTTCCAGGTCCTGTTTGTTCCGCTGATCTCTTTTAAAGGACTACCTTCCTTATCATACCCCCAGCCGATAGCATCTGCATTTTTAAGTTCGCCTGTTGCACCCAGTTTATATGTTTTGTCCAGTGTGATATTAACGTCATAATCTCCCCATACACCATAGAATTCTTTGCTCACGTACTGATCGGCATGCCAGCCTTCATAATCATACTCTACCACTTTTGGATACCACTGGCCCATGCTGTATCGTATACCTTCCTGGTTATCCCTGCCACTGCGACGGGTTAATTTGGGTACCTGGCATTCAAATGCTGTATTAAATACCAGGAATGAATTTGGCAATACAGCTTTATCAAGTACTATTTCCAATATTGTTTCATGCAATCTTACCTGCTGGTCTTTTCCATTTACAGTTACTTTTAGAATATTGCAATATCCCTGTTCTTCAGGGGAGAGGTCATTAACGCGTTTTCTAAAACTGCGGTCGAAATCGGTGGTACTTGCCCCGTTACGGCTTTTGCCAATCACCAGGTTTTCTGTGCTGCGGCTGTTTACATCCATCATACTGTTTGGCTTAAAAGCATTCCAGAAAAGATGAATGAATATCCGTTTTAAGGTATCGGGGGAATTATTAGTATAGGTGATGGTTTGTTTACCGGTTATTTTATTGGTAACAACATCAAGATTTACATCCATCAGGTATTTTATGTGTTGTTGCCAGCGGTCGGGCTGTGCGTTAGCTGTACTCTGCAATAAGAAAATTGAGATAAAAACAAGGAGGGTTGATCTGCAATTCATACAATTTATTTGATGGGTAAATTTCGGAAAAATAGTTACAGGAAAAATATAAAACTGATGGGTGGCCCGGTATAATTGTTAAACTTATTATTTACCCTGCAATACGATCACAATTTCACCCTTTACTGTTTTTGCAGCGAAATGATCATGTACTTCCTGTAATGACCCTCTTTTATTTTCCTCAAATTTTTTGGTAAGTTCGCGGCTTACACAACATTGTCTTTCGGCACCAAAATATTCAATAAGATCATGCAATGTTTTTACCAGGCGCATCGGGCTTTCATAAAAAACCATGGTACGTTCTTCTTCGGCCAGTTTTTTCAGCATGGTCTGTCTTCCTTTTTTAAGGGGGAGAAATCCTTCAAAGCAAAAACTGTTCATAGGTAGCCCGCTATTCACCAGTGCCGGAACAAATGCTGTGGCACCGGGCAGGCATTCTACTTTGATATCATGTTTTACACATTCCCTTACCAATAAAAAAGCCGGGTCACTAATACCAGGTGTGCCTGCATCAGTCAACAGCGCCATCTTTTTTCCAGCTTGTAATTGTTCAGTAAGGTGGGTAAGAATTTTATGTTCATTATGCTGGTGGTAAGGTGAAATGGGTTTTTGAATCTGGTAATGATTCAGTAAAACAGCCGAAGTTCTTGTATCTTCTGCAAGGATCAGGTCAACATCCTTTAATATTTCTATCGACCTGAAGGTCATATCAGCGAGGTTACCGATGGGGGTGGGAACTATGTATAGCATTGATTTGATGATTTGGAGATTAGTCGATTTGGTGATTAGCTAATTTGGTGATTTGAAACTTGTCAATTTAAGGAATTACCAAATCGATTAATTACCAAATTGAATTAATTAATTGTCACATCAAATGTTTCCATCACCGGGTTTGCCAGTAATTTTTTTGCAGCTTCTTCTGCAATTACAAACGCTTCTTCTTTGCTAGCGGCTTCCACCTGCAGGTCGATGTGTTTGCCAATACGCACATCCGTTATATTGTTCAAACCTAAATTTTGTAAACCACCCATCACTGCTTTACCCTGGGGGTCCAGCAAATCTTTCAGTGGCATTACTTTTACCTGTACTGTAAATATCATGTATGTCGTTGTTTGAATAGCAAAGATAAAATAATGTACACCACAAAAACTATGGGTACTGCCAGCCAATGAAAAATAACAGCGGCAATGGCTGCTATAGCCAGTAAAATTATTTTAGGCAGGTTATTTTTTACAGAAAGGTCTTTAAATTTCAATGCCATTAAAGGCAGTGTGGAAACCATCAACCAGCTTACCAATAGAATTATGGTGTACAATACCCATTTATTGACAAGCCATTCATTGACATTTAAAAAACTGTTTCCGTAATGAAGAATCAGGGGAAAAGATGCGATCAACAGGCCGGCAGCAGGAATGGGAACGCCTTTAAAGCCAAATGACCGGCTATCGTCTAAATTAAATCTTGCTAAGCGGTAAGCACCTGCACAAGCCACAATAAATGCAGGCAGCAGCCAAACTATTGAAGTTTCCAGCCCGTTTTCTTCTTTAATAAAACTCATCCGTAATAACTGGTACAAAAATACTGACGGCGCCACCCCGAAACTTACCACGTCGGCCAAAGAATCTAGTTGCTTTCCCATCGCAGAAGTCGCATTGAACAACCTTGCTACAAATCCGTCCAGGAAATCAACTATGGCAGCCGCAAAAACAAAATATGATGCAATCGATAGGTTTTCAGGAATATTATAGTGTGTAGAAAGGTCTTCACCAACATAAATTGTAATGGTTTCGATTTGCAATGCAAATACAATGGCGATACAGCCAAGAAAAAGATTGAGTAAAGTGAAAAGGTTAGGGATTTGTTTGGCCATTATTTCGTCGCTATTTTTTCATCAACGCTTCAATATCTTCTACAGTGATAGGAATATTTTTCATGAGGTCTTTATTACCCGTTTTCGTTATCCAGAAATTATTTTCTATCCTTACGCCCATTCTTTCTTCTTCGATATAGATACCCGGTTCAATGGTGAACAACATTCCTGCTTTAATGGGTTCAGTCCTTGTACCAAGGTCGTGTACATCAATACCTAAATGATGGGAAATGCCATGGTACAGGTATTTGCTATATGCCCTGTTCTCCGGATCTTCATTCTTCACTTCGCTTTTTCGTAGCAGGCCTATCTTTAAAAATACCTGCGTAGCTTCTTCACCAACTTTTTTTGTATAGTCAATGATACTAATCCCCGGTTTCAATATGCTGGCCGCATAATGATGCAGGTGAAGGCAGGCATTATAAACTGTTTTCTGGCGGCGACCAAATTTTCCATTCACCGGTATTGTACGGGTAAGGTCGGCACAATAATTACCATACTCTGCACCAAAGTCCATTAATATCAATTCACCATCCTTGCACTCGCGGCTATTCTCTACATAATGTAAAGTCCGTGCCCTGTCTCCGCTGGCTATGATAGAACCATAAGCAGGTCCTGAAGCCCTTTGTGAAAGAAAAGAGTGGTAGATCTCCGCTTCAATTTCATATTCCATCACCCCGGGTTTAATGAATTGCAATAATTTCCTGAAGGTATTATCCGTGATATCAATTGCTTTTTGCATCACTTCCACTTCAAGAGCCGTCTTAATTCCCCTCAGTTCTTTTAAGAGTTTTGCACTGCGTTTATAGTTGTGTAGGGGGTAACGTTGCTTCATCATTTCAGCATAGCGATAGTCCCTGACCGAAACCAGATTTGCTTTACGGTCATTTTCATTGCTGTTGAGGTAAATAGTATCTGCCCAATGGATCCATGGTTGTAACAGGCCATCCAATACATCCAGCCATACTATTGTAGTGATACCAGAAGCTGTAGTAGCTTCGTGTGTCCTTAACCGGTGGCCATCCCATTTTTCTTTCAGTTCATTGGGGCGAACCAATACCAACACTTCACGGTACTTGGGATCGGGGTTATCGGGATATAGTACCAACATCGAATCTTCCTGTTCAATACCTGTTAACCAGATCATATCCGAGTTTTGTTTAAACCGGTACAACTGGTCGGCATTGGTGGGCAGTTCATCGTTACTGTTAAAAATGGCAATGGAATTCTTTTCCATTTTTTCTGTAAACCGTTTGCGGTTTTGAACGAATATTTCCGGGTTAAGTGGAAGATATTTCATGCTTGAAAATTTATCCTGCAATATACATTTTAAAAGAGATTTCTTCAGTAACGGCTTTTTAACCCCAGTAAGAATAAAAGAACATGGCAAAGACAAAATTCAATGAAAAGGGCCGCTGCAGGCAGTATAATTTTGGGGTATAAAAAGCACTTTCGTGTACTTAAGACACAATACTTTTACAAAAATTTTATCTTATTCAAACATAATACCCCTTCGTTAAACTATATTCAAAGAATTGAGTAAGGTTTGATTTTTTGCCAAGGATATATCGATATATGGCTATTATCTTAAAATAAATACCTTTTGTTTGACTTTTTTTAAAACGGCATTAACCTAACTTTGCGGGAACGATTGCGTAAAAATTAAACGATTGCTTGCTATGTCAGTTCCAACCATGATTGCCATGCCCAAAGATGCCTTAATTAACCTGGGCTTAAAGATGGCAGAAAATATTCATTATCAATTAGGTCCGGCAGCATTAACTGAACAGACCATTCAGCGTGGTGAAGGTGTCTTAAACGATACCGGGGCCCTGGTGATCAATACCGGCAAGTTTACGGGCCGCAGCCCTAAAGATAAGTTCACCGTAAAAGATGCACTCACTGAAAACACGGTTCATTGGAACGATTTCAATATACCTTTTGAAGAGAAGAACTTTTTTCTTTTAAAGGAAAAAATGCTGGCCTACCTGTCCGATAAGGAATTATGGGTAAGGGATTGTTACGCCTGCGCCGATGAAGCTTTTCGTTTACGCTTAAGGGTGATCAATGAAAACCCCTGGAGTAATTTGTTTTGCTATAATATGTTCATCCGTCCAAAAGAAGATGACCTGGAAAGCTTTGTTCCGCATTGGCACATCATCCAGGCTCCGGGTTTTAAAGCCAACCCTGAAACAGATGGCACCCGTGCTGAGAATTTTGCTGTAATAAGTTTTACCCATAAGACCATATTGATCGGTGGCACCGGCTATACCGGCGAAATGAAGAAAGGGATCTTTACCATGCTGAATTATGTGCTGCCTATGAAAGCAGATGTATTGAGTATGCATTGCAGCGCTAATATGGGTAAGGAAGGTGATACTGCCATCTTTTTTGGATTAAGCGGCACGGGTAAAACCACTTTAAGCGCTGACCCCAATCGTTTTTTGATAGGTGATGATGAGCACGGTTGGACAGGGGATACCGTTTTTAATTTTGAAGGCGGCTGTTATGCAAAAACCATTGACCTAAGCGAAGAGAAAGAACCGGAGATCTATCATGCCATCAGGCCCGGGGCTTTACTGGAGAATGTAACTTTTATTGAAGGCACCAATAAAATAGATTTCAGCAGTAAAAAGATAACGGAAAATACACGTGTCAGTTATCCTTTGCATTTTATCAGTAATGCGCTGGAACCATCAATAGGTAAAACACCAAAGAATATTTTCTTTTTAACCTGTGATGCTTATGGAGTATTGCCTCCCATCAGTAAGTTAACTGCTGGCCAGGCCATGTACCAGTTCATCAGTGGTTATACCGCGAAAGTTGCCGGAACTGAAGCGGGTGTTACTGAACCCAAATCAACTTTCAGCGCTTGTTTTGGTGCGCCCTTTTTACCGCTGCATCCCGGGCAATATGCCGAAATGCTGGGTAAGAAGATGAAAGAGCATAATGTAAATGTGTGGATGATCAATACAGGCTGGAGTGGCGGAGGCTATGGTATTGGAAGCAGGATGAAATTAAGTTTTACCCGTGCAATGATCACTGCTGCATTGGAAGGAAAACTTGATAAGGTGGAATATCAAGCCCATCCTGTATTTGGGATGATGATGCCAACTGCCTGTCCAGGTGTTCCGGCAGAGATATTAAACCCACGCAATACCTGGGCTGATAAAAATGCTTATGACCTGCAAGCAAAAAATCTTGGGAGCCAGTTCATTAAAAATTTTGAAAAATATGCCAGTGGCACCAATGAAGAAATATTGGCTGCTGCTCCAAAATTGTAATACTAACAACGATTGTTAGCCAACAAGGGATCTCTCTAAGCAATTGGGGGGATCTTCTTTTATCCAGGTAACAGCATCTCCGGGATCGTTCCTTCTACGATCAACTTGCCCGCTGTTTTAGCAATGATGTCTTCTACTGTTACACCAGGAGCTCTTTCCAATAATTTAAAACCGCCTGGCGTTACCTCCAGCACGGCCAGTTCAGTTACAATTTTTTTTACGCAGCGTGTGCCCGTAAGCGGTAGTGTACAGGAAGGCAATAATTTACTTTCGCCTTTTGGATTGGTATGCATCATGGCCACTATGATATTTTTTGCGCTGGCAACCAGGTCCATTGCACCTCCCATACCTTTTACCATCTTCCCTGGTATTTTCCAATTAGCAATATCACCATTCTCGCTAACTTCCATTGCGCCTAAAACGGTAAGGTCGACTTTGCCGGCACGTATCATTCCAAAACTCATTGCACTATCAAAGAACGCAGAACCGGGTACTGTTGTAATAGTTTGCTTACCTGCATTGATCAGGTCAGGGTCTTCCTCTCCTTCAAATGGAAATGGGCCCATACCCAGTAAGCCATTCTCACTTTGTAATACCACTTTTATGCCAGCAGGAATATAATTTGCTATAAGTGTAGGGATACCGATACCAAGGTTGACATAGTAACCATCCTTAAGTTCCTGTGCAATACGTTGTGCTATTTGGTCTTTATCAAGCGCCATGTTTTTTGTTTAATGATAAAACCGTTCAACCCGTTTAAAGGTTTTGCCCAGCATAGGCCCAGGCCATTGAATCCTTAAATCTTTTTTCTAACTGTAAGCTGCTCAATCCTCTTCTCGTAATTTTCGCCCTTGAATATCCTGTGTACATAAATACCGGGTGTATGAATATGATCAGGGTCTAGTTCTCCTGCAGGTACCAGTTCTTCTACTTCGGCAATGGTGACTTTTCCTGCCATGGCCATCATCGGGTTAAAGTTCCTGGCTGTTGCCTTATAAACGAGGTTACCCTCGGTATCGCCTTTCCAGGCTTTTACAATGGCATAATCTGCCTCAAAAGCATGTTCCAGCAGGTATGCCTTACCGTTAAATACCCTGGTCTCTTTTCCTAAAGCCACTTCTGTTCCAATACCTGCAGGAGTAAAAATAGCGGGCATGCCATAACCGGCAGCCATGCACCTGGTGGCCAGTGTGCCTTGTGGTATCAATTCTACTTCCAATTCCCCGCTGAGTAATTGCCGTTCAAATTCTGCATTTTCACCCACATAGGAAGAGATCATTTTTTTTACCTGTTTTTTCTGAAGCATCAGGCCTATCCCGAAATTATCTACCCCGGCGTTATTGGAGATACAGGTAAGATCCTTTGTGCCTTGCTGCACCAGGGCAACAATACAATTTTCGGGGATACCGCACAAACCAAAGCCTCCCAGCATGATAACGTCCCCGTCACGGATACCGTCAATTGCCGCTGCCGCATTATGATAAACCTTATTCATTTTATTTTTTCCATTTGGGGGGTCATGATCGTGTTCACGTTTCCTTCCCTGCCAGCTTTATTGATCATACTATCGAGTATCATTTTCATCAGGGCAGTGTGCGATCTGTAATAATTAAAACTTTGGTAAAAGTCTTCTTTGCTTACCCGGTGCTTTGCAAAGACCCGCTTTTGCAATTTGGCATTCTCTTCAATATTATTTGATTTTATGTACTGCGATGTAAAGGCTTCGGTACGGATGATATCCCACAATACTACCTGCATTTTGTCGGGCTTGAATACACCGGGTGGCATACTATTTTTATTTCCGCAGGAAACCAATACAAATATTACTGTCCCAAAAAAGGTATTCCTTATCATTTCAGTTCATCTTTGTATTTTGTTGCATTGGTGATATCCAGTTTTTGCAACAGCTCGGAAGCCCTGGCTTTGTCCTGTTGGGGAGCTTTGGAAAATAGTTTTATTAATTCTGTGGATTTGCCCTGGAAGAAGAACTGGCTGATCATTTTATTTGGGTTATCGGTAGCAAAATTATTCAGCAGGTTCAAAACATTCAACACTTCCGTTCTTGCTGTATTTTCATCCTCATAAAGTTTATCCATGCCATTCCTGTAATAATTGTAATACACATCATGCATGATTGTATAGCGGCTATTCAGCATATTCTCTACCAGCCAGTAACGGTTACGTGTACCGTCAAATGCTTTCCATCCGGAAATATTCCTGCCGTCAGGTGCATTATTCACAATGTTTTGTGCTTTCTGAAAAAATGCGTCCCCGCCGCGTGTAGAGAAGGAATCATAATCAAATCCCAGTATCATATACACATAGTAGGCGAATACAGCTGTTAAATTGGAGACCTGCGCATCAGAACCCGATACCCTGTTCTCATTGAATTCAAGTTGCTGAAACTCTACATACTTGAAAGTGATGTTCTCATCCTGAAAATTAATGATGGGCGAAAGGTAAGCGCTATTAAATACCGGCCTTGCTGCCTGTATGGTAAGAGAAGCATTATACACGTTGATATCACTGGTTGATTCCAGGTTCAATAAAAAATTACATTCAATCTTCTCGTTAGGCAAGAAATTATCCGATGTCCATTTACGGTTGTTCACCAGGTTATTCAATGCAGTCTGCAATGTACGGAACACGTTCTGGTTCACATTATTGCCAACCCGGTTACTCACCACCGTTATCCTACTTTGAAATTCCTGGGCCTTTAGCGAACCAGCAATGGTTATTGCAATAAGTAATAAATTAAGTTTACGCATGTAATGTTTGAATAATGGTATTTACAATATCGGTGGCTACGGCTTTCTTTGACTTGGTATCAAACCGGTATTCCTTTCCTGCCTTATCAAAAATAGTGATTTTGTTAGTATCATGGCCAAACCCAGCGCCCTCGTCCTTTAACGAATTCAATACGATCAGGTCGGCATTTTTTGATGCCAGTTTCTTTAACGCATTTTCCCTCTCATTATTTGTTTCCAGTGCAAAACCAACCAATAACTGGCCTTTTTTCTTTTTTTCTCCCAGACTTTTTAAAATATCAGTGGTTTTTTTCAGCGTCAACGTTAAATCCTGATCTGTTTTTTTTATTTTTTCATCAGCAAAATTCACCGGGGTATAATCAGCCACGGCTGCACTCATCACGGCGATATCAATTGTGGCAAAAATTTTCTCACAAGCAGTATACATTTCCCCGGCTGTCTTTACCCTGATGGTTTCAATACCATTGTCGACACTAAGGTCCGAAGGCCCAAGTACAAGTGTTACAGCAGCGCCTCTCCGGTACATTTCTTCTGCAATAGCTACTCCCATTTTACCGGATGAATGGTTGCCTATGAAACGAACGGGATCAATGGCTTCATAAGTTGGACCGGCTGTCACCAATACTTTTTTCCCTTTTAATTCCTGTTTACCAGAAAAAAATTCCTTCAACCATAATACTATTGTTTCCGGCTCTGCCATTCTTCCTTCACCAGTAAGGCCGCTGGCTAATTCACCGTTCTCCACCGGTAAGATATAATTACCGGATGAACTTATTTTTTTCAGGTTATTTTTGGTGGTGGTATGATGCCACATGTCTTCATCCATTGCGGGAGCAACTACCACAGGACAGGTTGCAGAAAGATATACCGTCATCAACAGGTTATCGCAGATGCCATTGGCCATTTTTGCCAGTGTATTACAACTCAGTGGGGCAATTAACATGATATCGGCCCATCGCCCCAGCATTACATGATTGGCCCAGGAATCATTTTCGGCAAGGTCGGTAAGAACAGGGTTTTTAGATAAGGTTGATAAAGACAAGGGAGTAACAAAATCTTTTGCTGCGATGGTCATCACAATCTTCACTTCGGCCCCGGCCTTTACCAAAAGACGGGTCAATACGGCCGACTTATAGGCAGCGATACTGCCACTGATACCCAGTAAAATCTTCTTTCCTTTTAGCATAAAAAAAACCGTCCTTCCAATATGGGGGACGGGGCTAAAATTATGACTTCTTGTGCAAAAGTGAAGCTAAATTATTCCAATTGATTAGCTAAACAGGTCTTCGTCATTCTTACGGAAGTATACTTTGTCTTCCATGAATTCCGTAGTTGCCAACAAAGCAGGATTGGGCATACGCTCATAGGCCTTTGAAATTTCAATCTGTTCTTTATTCTCATGGATTTCTTCCAGGCTATCAGTATGACTGGCAAATTCTTCCAGTTTATTGTGCAATTCTTCTTTCAGGGTGATATTGATCTGGTTGGCACGTTTGGCAATAATAGCAATAGATTCATAAAGATTACCTGTTTTTTCTTTGATATCAGATAATTTTTTAGGTTCTACAACATTACTGGTGTTAGCGCTTAGCTGCCGTCTGAGTTTGCTCATTTTTTAATTCTTTAATATTATTTTGACTTAGGTTTCTAAAACTTTCTGCTTCTTTCAATAATTTGCTTTCGGGGTAACGGTCAACAAAATCATCGTATTCGGTAACTACTTTTTCATACCGTTCAATCTGCTTTTCGGGGATACTTAATTTCGCAAATTTATAATAAGACTTAACCGTTTTTAATTTATACTCATCGCCTTTTGCAGATTCGGGGTAATTATTGAGCAATGCTGCAAATGCAAGTGCTGCTGCCCTAAACTGTCCGAGGTTATAATATAATTCTGCCGCCCTGTATTCTTTTTGTTCCAGTTTAGCCCGGCATTTATCAATGATCTCTGTCGCATCTTTTATTCTTGCCGATCCGGGATGGGTATTGATAAAGGTCTGCATCATCCCCATTGCCTTACTCGTGTTCACCTGCTCCAGTTCTACTTTTGGCGATTGCTTATAAAAGCAATAAGCGTGTAAATAATCAACTTCTTCGGCCTTCGTACTATTGGGAAATACTTCCAGGAAACCCTTGAACAGGTTCTCAGCATCACGGTATTCCTTCATATAATAAAAACAATAAGCGTCTTTATAATAAAGCTCTTCAAATTTTGAACTCCCTTTAAATATCGGGAACGCTTCTTCATAAAGTTGCTGGGCAATTCGGTATTTCTTATTGGCAAAATACTGATCGGCCATTTTAAGTTTATAATCATAATCCTTGCTCTTAAATACTTTATTGTATTTGTTGCAGGAACTTACCAAAATCATTAAAAAAACCGCTGCCGTTAAAACTTTTATTATTCTCATAAAGGACTGCAAAATTAATGTAATTAACCCAAAAATGACAGTAAATAAAGAAATAGCCAAAAAACAGTAGTTAAGGATTTGATAAAGAAGGGATTGAGGTTGGGGCTACCGGCCATCGGTCATCAATGTATTGGTAAAGGCGATAACCACATTTATATCTGTTACCATAATACCAGGATCACTGCAAATTAAATTACGCCCGGTCGGCGGCGGTCCTCCAATAAAAAGCCCCCCGAAACCGGGGGGCCTGTTAAGCAAGTAGGTTCAGTTATTAATTACATTTTACGTCAACTGTATTTTTAACGGTATTATTCTCTTTTATCACCTGGCAGTTAGTACTGATTCTATCACCGGTAATACCTCCTGTTTCTGTCAAATACCTTTTCAGTTCTTCCAGCCTTTTTTGGCAAACAGACTGAGAAGCTTTTGATGTTTCGGGATAACCGGTAAGAACGATCTTACAATCAGGACGGTCTTTCAGTTTAGCAGCTATTGTAGATAACATGGCTTTATTATCTGCACTTAACCCTGCACCCTTACCAAAGTTAAGGCTTGGATAATCGCATACGCAACTGGTAACTGGCGGCGGAGGTGGTACTTTAGAACAGCACTCAGGATCCGGGCATTTACCAACACCTTTGGCATCAACAGGCTGACACTTGGTTGGGGTAATCAGTTCTTGGTCAAGGCAATCCGGAACACCATCACCATCTGTATCCCTGGTTACACCATGTGTATCAACCGGACAACCCGCAGGCGTATTGGGCTCGCGATCCAAATGGTCGCAAACACCATCACCATCAGCATCAGGGCAATCATTACGTGGTATTTTTACATGGCGGTGATTCATCAGTTCATCATAAGCATAATCCAACGGATTCAGCCACCATAATGGTTCTACAGATTTAGCACCAAGGTTAAAATTAAGTCCTATTGAAGCATAGTTATAAGAATCAAAATCACGTGTTAAAGAAGCATCACCCCAGGCATGTTCCTGCCAGCGCTGTCCATCCAGCAAATCATCTTTAACAAAGGTCCACCTGTCTTCAATAGCCAGATTGATCCTTCTGCCTAATTTAAACGCCATACCAGCCAAAACCGTAGCTGATGGCTTCAAAGTGTTTTTGCCAATTTTAGGACGACGGTCACCCTGGTTCTCAGCAGGGGTTTCATAAGTTTTATCCATACCGGCTTTTAAGGCCTTAAGGATATCTTTACGCTTTGTATAACTACCTGCACCATATTTCGCATAAACAGTGTTGAACAGGTTTCTGTAATTTTCACCTGTAGAACCCAATGCATTTACCATAACATTATAAATAGTAGCACCAACACCGGCACCACCATATAACACAATGCCTGTCTTTTGTTTGTGAAAGCGTATATTGTTTAGCGTTACTATACCCTGCAAACCAAGGTCTTGTAAATGTGTTTTGTAGTTATAATAAATTACATCATTTGCCGGAGCTACATTCCCCGCATGGTCAGAATTAACCGTACGCGGACCAACAGGGTTGGAAGCGTTTAGGAGCGCATCAGGGGCAAAATAGCGTTTACCTACCGGCAGGTTGGTGTTCCAGGCGGAGTTCTTCAAAAAGTTGAAGTCACCCAACCAGTCCTGGCCTTTTCCCCATCCGTTCATATACTGTAAACGCAAAGAAAAAACATAACCAAATGCTTTTCTGATATGCGCTTCAAAACTTGTTTCCTGTATTTTGTCGGGCAAGCCTATTGTAGCAGGAATATCACCACTAATCGTAAACATACCAACTGAAGCACCTATTTCCCACATATTGCGGGGCTTTGCAGGAAAATTGTAGGAATTATTCCAGAATTCGTTTGCCTGTGGTAACCTCTTCCTTGGGATCACAGAAGAATCATATACGCTACCCTTTCCACCAACCTGGGCAAAAGCCCCGGAAGACAGTATGATCAATACCCCGAATAATAGTTTGTACTTTTTGCTTGCCATAACTTAATAATTAATGAAATTTCTGAATATGTATGTGTTGAATTAATGCAAAAATATCAAATGAGACCTAATATACAAATTATTTTTATGATTTATTTAAGTATATAAAGCGCATAATATGGATGAAATTATCCATATCCCTCATCGACTAGACACAGTTTCATTTGGTTTTGTTGCATCCAAAGTTAAAGTTTTTAACCTTAATCGGTTAGATTATCTTTTATCCGGCTGAAACGGGCGGGCATTAATTTACTTTGACAGGGTTTCTTACTGCATTATATTGCTTTCTTTTTAGGAATGGATTTCATCAAAAACATCATTGGAGAAGAACTCAATACTTTTGAAAAAAAGTTTGCGGCAGCTGTTAAAAGCCAGGACAGGGCAATTGATAACATCCATACCCGGTTGCTGGACACGATAATGAAGTACATCATTAAGCGAAAAGGAAAGCAACTGCGGCCTATGTTTGTTTTTTTGAGTGCCAAGCTACATGGGGAAGTGAACGAAAGTACATACCGGGCGGCTGCGTTGGTGGAGTTATTACATACGGCAACACTTGTGCATGATGATGTGGTGGATGAATCACTGGAACGAAGGGGGTTTTTTTCCATCAACGCCATATGGAAAAACAAAATCGCCGTCCTCGTAGGCGATTACCTATTGTCCAAAGGTCTTTTGCTGTCTACAACCAATAATGATTTTGAACATTTGCATATCCTTTCAGAAGCGGTGAGGCAAATGAGCGAAGGTGAACTACTACAGATAGAAAAATCACGCAAACTGAATTTGAAAGAAGATATTTATTTTGAGATCATCCGGAATAAAACCGCCTCCCTGCTTTCCTCTGCCTGCGGGGTAGGTGCTTACAGCACCAGTAAGGATGAAACGGTCACTAAAAAGATGAAACTTTTTGGCGAAAAAGCGGGGATTGCATTCCAGATCAAAGACGATCTTTTTGATTATGGCAAAGAAGACATTGGTAAACCAACCGGCAATGATATCAAAGAAAAAAAACTCACCCTCCCGCTGATTTATACGTTGAATAATGTTGATGCTGCAAAAAGAAGGGCACTTATTTACATTATAAAAAATGAAAACAAAGACCGGGAAAAAGTAAAGTTTGTAATTGACACTGTAGTAGAAACGGGCGGAATAAGATATGCAGCAGAAAAAATGAATGCTTTCCGTGATGAAGCGCTGGACATTTTATATGAATTCCCCGATAGCCCCGTGAGAAAAGCACTGGAAGAATTAGTGCGTTACACTACTGACAGGAAATACTGATGTTATGTCGGTCTAAGTACTATCCCAATTCCCCAAATTAAAACGACTTAAGCATGCATATTTGGCAATTCGTTTAATTCGCAATAATTAGTGCAATAAAATAATTAACTTAGCCTTCAATCCGCCAACCCCGCAAAACTCAGGCATATAATGGAAAAAAGATGGAATATATTAAAGCCCGTCGAAGCTGTAGTTACTGCCCTGCACCAATCACTTAAGATATCTCCTGCTATCTGCAGCATCCTTGCTAAAAGAGAAATTGACAGTTTTGAAAAAGCCAAAGCCTATTTCCGGCCGCAACTCAGCGACCTGCACGATCCCTGGCTGATGAAAGATATGGACAAAGCTGTAAACCGTATCACTGCTGCATTCGAAAAAAAAGAAAAGATACTGGTTTTTGGAGATTATGATGTTGATGGTACCACTTCAGTTGCCTGCATGTACCGTTTCCTTTGTAAAATTTACGAAACGTCGCTCCTGGATTTTTATATCCCACACCGTTACCGTGAAGGATATGGCATCAGTAAAATGGGAATCGATCTTGCGAAAGAAAATAATTTTACACTGATCATTTCACTCGATTGCGGCATTAAATCTGTTGAACTCATTGCTTATGCAAAGACACTGGGCATTGATTTCATTGTGTGCGATCATCATTTACCCGATCATGAAATCCCGGATGCAGTTGCCATATTGAACCCCAAACAAAAAGATTGTAATTACCCCTATAAAGAATTGTGCGGTTGTGGTGTAGGTTTTAAACTTATTACTGCATTGGCAGGGCATTTTGGCATTGAAGAAGAATATTATTATTGCTACCTCGACCTGCTGGCCACCGCCATTGCTGCCGACATAGTACCTATAACGGGTGAGAACAGAATATTGGCCTGGTTTGGTATGGAAAAAATAAATACCAATCCAAACCCGGGTATAAAAGCGCTGATCCATTTAGGCGGACTCCAAAAAAAATTGTCCATTAACAATGTGGTATTTGTAATTGCACCCAGGGTGAATGCGGCCGGCAGGATGGATGACGCAAGAAAAGCAGTGCAATTATTTATTGAAGAAGACTATGATAAAGCGCTGGCATTTGCGGAAATGCTCCACAATGATAATACCGACCGCAAGGAAGCTGACAGCAACATTACTGCAGAAGCCCTGGAGATGATCAATGCCGATACCGCACTGGTCAATAAAAAAACAACGGTTGTTTATAAGGAGCACTGGCATAAGGGCGTAGTGGGTATTGTGGCCAGCCGTTTAATTGAAAATTATTACCGGCCAACGGTAGTGCTTACACGAAGCGGAGACGTGCTGGCGGGCAGCGCCAGGAGCGTTCCGGGTTTTAATTTATATGAAGCCGTACATGCCTGCAGGGAATATCTACTGGGATATGGCGGACATTTTGCTGCGGCCGGGCTTTCATTGCAGCCAGCGAATCTTGACGCATTCATCAGCAAGTTTGAAACAGTGGTGGGTGCAACAATTGATGAGCGTTTACTCGTTCCTGAGATCATCATCGATACAGTAATTTCATTGGAAGAAATAACCACGGCATTTTACAATATCCTTTGCCAGATGGAGCCCTTTGGCCCCGAAAATATGCGCCCTGTATTTGTTGCAAAAAATGTACAGGACACCGGCTATTCAAAAATTGTAAAAGAACAGCATATTCGTTTTGTAGTAAGGCAGGGAAATATAACTTTTAGCGGGATTGGCTTTAACCTTGCCAATAAATTTGAACTGCTGAAAAAACCTTTTGATCTTGTATTCACAATTGATGAAAATGAATGGAACGGGAATGTAAGCCTGCAGATGAAAGTCATTGACCTGCGGACGTGTGAATGAAGTTATTCCACAAAATAATACAAAGATTCTTTTTAGTGTTCTTTGAGCCTTTATGTAGCTTTGCAGCATTTCGCCAAGATCAATTCATGTTACGATACATAAAATATTTCTCTTACCTCGCTTTTAACTGGAATGTAAAGATTGCCTGGGCAATCATTCTACAGGAAATAAAGGGTGAAAAAAAATATGGCATCAACACCACGGGTGCCGATGAATTAAAAAAACTGGAAGCTAAGGGGATTGATATTTCACACGCCACGATCTATATGCCGGTGAGTTATCAATTACTGGAAGAAGTATTTGAACAATTGGCCACCGAAGGTGGGCATCCATCCCATTTCCTCGATATTGGCTGTGGTAAAGGCAGGGCAGTTTGCGTAGCCGCTCACAAAGGTTTTATGAAAGTTAGCGGTATCGATCTTTCAAAAGAATTATGCGATAAAGCAAAAGAAAATCTCAGTATCACTAAACAAAAAATACCATTACTCAATTTTTCCATCACCAACAATGATGCATTTTATTTTGAAATACCTGCTGATGTGGATTGCATCTTTTTTTTCAACCCCTTTGATGAGATCATCATGAGCGGTGTGGTAAAAAACATATTGAGCAGCCTTCAACAACACCCGAGAAAAATTTCCATTGCTTATGTAAATCCCCTGCACAAAGAATTGTACCTTAAAGCGGGATTCCGTGAAGTCTATTACAGTAAAAAGATGAAGTACCTGGAGGTGTCGATTTTAAGTAAGTAGATTCACTAAAACCACTTACTATTGTAGCTCAGTTTTAATTAATAACAACGTAGCCTGCTGACGGTGGGAAGTTTACCCCATCATCTCCACGCTCCTGTTTATAAAACTGGTCAAACTGTTTCCCTTCAGTAGCCCCTGCGATAATAACGCCAGGTCGGCAAGGTTGTGTACCCATTTTTCCTGTTTCTCTTTTTCTGCAGCTGCCAGTATCATTTTATAAACCGGGTGATTACCATTTACCGTAAGGTTGACTTCATCGGGCATGTTGGCATAAAAAGCACCCATGCCTCCCTGTAAGGACGCCATATCTTTCATCCGGCGCATAAATTCCGGCCTGGTGGCCACTACCGGTGGGGCATCAGCGCTAAGGCCTTTTACTTCCACGGTTATATTCAGTTCTGGTACCTGTACACCAAATAACTCTTTTAATTTTGCTTCCTCCTCCTTATTCAATACTGTTTCGCCCCCCTCTTGTTTGTCAATTAAATTATCCGCAATATCACTGTCAACCCTGGTGAACACAATATTCTCCCATTTTATTTCCATCTGGTTGATAAAACCATTGTCGATTATCGTTTCCAGTTTAACCACAACATATCCTTTTGCTTTGGCCTGCTGGATAAAAGTATCCTGCTGCACCGGATTGGTGGTATACAATACAACATGCTTCCCTTCTTTATTTTTTTGCAGTGTTTCTGTCGCAATTTTATATTCTTCCAGGGTATGGAATTTCCCTTCAGTGTTTTCCAGTACCAGGAATTTATTCGCTTTCTCCAGGAACTTATCATCGGTCATCATCCCGTACTTAACGAAAAGGCCAAGACTTTCCCATTTTTCTTCAAAAGACTTCCTGTCTTTATTGAATATCTCTTCCAGTTTATCGGCTACTTTTTTGGTGATGTGCGAATTGATCTTACGTACATTGGGGTCGCCCTGTAAATAACTGCGGCTAACGTTTAGCGGTATATCCGGGCTGTCGATAACACCATGCAGCAACATTAAAAATTCGGGAACAATATCTTTTACCTCATCTGTTACAAAAACCTGGTTGCTGTATAACTGTATCTTGTCTTTTTGTATCTCATAACTCTGTTTAATTTTGGGGAAGTACAAAATACCGGTAAGGTTGAATGGATAATCCACATTAAGGTGTATCCAGAACAAGGGTGCTTCGCTGTAAGGGTATAATTCTTTATAAAAATTCTGATAGTCTTCCGTTGTGAGTTCAGCTGGCTTTTTTGTCCATGCCGGTTCGGTATTATTCACCTGCTTCTCTTCGAAGAAAATAGGTACAGGCAAAAAGCGGCAGAATTTATCCAATATACTTTGTATCCTTTCTGCTTCGAGAAATGCTGCACTTTCTTCATTGATGTGCAGCACGATCTCGGTACCCCTCGTCGTTTTTTCATTCTCTTCCAGGCTGAATTCAGGGCTGCCATCACATTCCCATCTTACCGCTTTAACATCTTCCTTAAACGATTTTGTGATCACTTCCACTTTATCACTCACCATAAAAGAAGAGTAAAAGCCAAGGCCAAAGTGGCCGATGATATTATTTTCATTCTGCCCCTTGTATTTGGCCAAAAATTCTTCAGCGCCACTGAATGCTACCTGGTTCAGGTATTTGTCCACTTCTTCTGCTGTCATCCCGATCCCCTTATCAGCGATGGTGAGTGTTTTCTTTTCGGTATCCAGCCTTATTTCAATGTTGAGATCGCCCAATTCGCCTTTTACTTCTCCAAGCGAAGAGAGTGTTTTTAATTTTTGCGTAGCATCCACCGCATTACTCACTAATTCACGGATGAATATCTCATGATCACTATACAGGAATTTTTTAATGATGGGAAAAATGTTCTCGGTCTGTACACGTATATTTCCTTTCTGCATATATATATTGGTTTTTGGAAGGCAAAGGTTCAAATAAAATGCCACAATACCTTGTCTGACAGGATGGCAATTGATCAAAAAAAAATCCTGTTATATTAACACCAAAACCAGAAAAATTAAAATACTTTTGCAGACGGTAGAATCTATCTAAAAAACGTTTCTGCCTTCATCCCTGTTCTCCTCCCCCTTTTGAAAATAGTTTATACCCTGTGTTTAATTTTTTGCCCCTTCGGGCAAGCCCTGCATTTAAATGATGCCGGGTAAATCAAGTATAAAACATAGGGCGTAAATGAAAAAAATTATATCCCTGTTATTATTATTGGTGATGGCAAAAGCCAGCCAGTCTCAAACTCCTGTGCAGATGGCTTCGCAGCCTGGTTTAACTTATACGGAAGGCTTTGCTGATATAGCCAACTGGACCAACAATTTTACCTCGGGCATTGGAGCCAATCGTTTTGGTTCCGTACCCATAACATCTGCAGGTGCCATACCCAATGGCATGACCACTACAACATCAACAGCCAGTTTTGCAACGGCCAGCTCAGAAGGCGTTCAACTGGGAGGTGTAAGTCCAAACCCTGCCGGAACAATTGTAATGCTTGCCACCAATACCACTTCAAGCACACATGCAGTTGCTTTTGATCTTTTCCTTGATTTTACAGGAGTGAATGCAGGTACAATAAGTTTTGATTGGACCAAAGTAGATAATTCTACAGGAAACCGGGGAGCATCATTAAGAATTTACAGTAGCACAGACGGCACTACATTTACCGAAATAACTGCGGCTGCAGTAAATAATATCATTAATAACGGGGGTGCTGCTTCCGGATCTGTTACGACTATTGCATTACCGGCGTCGTTTAACAATGTTGCAACGGCAAGGCTACGCTTTTATTATTTTAATGGCACCACAGCAGGAACAACAGGCAGCCGCCCAAAGATCAGTATTGATAATATAACGGTAACGGCTATAGCAAGTACACCCTGTACCACTCCTGCAGCGCAACCAACTGCATTAATTTTTGGCGCTATCACTGATATTTCAATAGCGGGAAGTTTTACAGCAGCGATCCCGGTAGCAAATCAATACATTACTGTAATAAGCAATAACAGCAGCCTCACGTCTTACCCGGTAGATGGTACCGTGTATGCAGTTGGAGATCCATTGGGCGATGGTACTGTTGTTGCCATTGATAATACATTAGGGTTTACAGCTACAGGTTTATCTCCTTCCACTACCTATTACTTTTTTATTTTTTCGGTGAAAAGTGCCTGTACCGGCGGACCAAAATATTTAATCACTAATCCGCTTACCGGCAATACCACCACAAATGCAGGCTCCCCTCCCTGTGCAGTGCCGGCTTCACAACCGACGGCTCTTTCCTTCAGCAATACAGGTGTTAATTCTATGCAGGGATCTTTTATTGGAGCAACAGCCGATGAATATCTTGTGGTAAGATCTGTGACCACGCCATTAAGCAGCAATCCGGTTAATACAGTCACGTATAATCCAGGTGATATTTTTGGCAACGGAACGGTGGTACAAAGAAATAGTGCCACAACTTTTGTCGCCGGTTCTTTATTGCCCAATACCACGTATTATTTTTTTATTTTTAGCCTTAATTCACAGAGTTGTACAAATGGACCTGTTTATAATGTAATAGCTCCTTTAACCGGTTCCAATACAACTCTCAATTTGAGCCCCTGTGTAACACCGGTTTCGCAACCATTCAGTTTAAATTTCAATATTGCAGCTAATTCAATATCGGGTACTTTTACTGCGGGCGCGGGTGCTGATGATTATCTTACCATCAGGAGCATTTCCCCTTCTTTATCTGCAACGCCGGTTGATAATACAGATTACAATGTGGGTACTGCATTAGGTGGAGGAACAGTTATTGCCAATAATGCCACCACAAGTTTTGTTACCACGGGTTTAGCCCCAGGCACCACTTATTATTTTTTCGTTTTTGCTGTCAATAAGAATTGTTCGGGTGGCACAAAATATCTTGTCGCTAACCCGCTCACCGCTAATGCCACTACTACAAGTGGCGCAGCCAACAACGTTTATTTTGGAAATATTCATTCCCATTCCCATTATTCAGATGGTAACCAGGATAATTCCACTTATACTCCCGCTGATGATTATACTTATGCCATGAGTTCGCAATGCATGGATTACCTGGGTATTTCAGAGCACAATCATTATTTAGCGGGTACGCTTCGCAGTAACTATCATTTGGGAACTGCACAGGCCAATAGTTTTACCCTTGCACATCCAAATTTCATCGCCTTGTATGGTATGGAATGGGGAGTAATATCGGGAGGTGGCCATGTAGTTGTATATGGAGATGGAATGGATAACCTGTTTGGGTGGGAAAGCAATGTTGGTGGTGTATCCGGCAACAACTACGATACCTATGTAGCCAAAAATGATTACACCGGTGCAGCAGGTTTGTTTAAGACCATCAATGATAATATCGGCACCAATACTTTTGCGTCGCTGGCACATCCCAATTCCGGTGATTATAATAATCTGGCTAATGTGGCTTATAACAGTGTTGCAGACAATGCCATCACCGCAACCGCTGTAGAAAGCGGTCCGGCCACATCCACCAATAATACTTATTCCAACCCTGGGTCATCCATGTCTTATTTATGGTATTACCAGGGGTTGCTGGCAAAGGGTTATCACCTTGGCCCCGGCATTGATCATGATAACCATAACACCACTTTTGGCAGGGCCACTTATTCCAGAACAGGGATCATTGCTTCATCATTGAGTAAGACTGCCATCATTAATGCCTACCGTAACATGCATTTTTATGCAACACAGGATTGTGATACCAAGGTTGATTTTACCATCAACACCAAAATAATGGGATCGATAATAACTGACCGCTATGCCCCTATCTTATCCGTTAGCTTAACTGATGCAACTAATTCCACTTCATCAGCAGTGATAAATGTGATGTATGGTGTGCCCGGTAGTGGTGTTTTACCTGCGCAGATCTATTCTTCCACAGGCAGCACATTAAATTATACCGCTACTAACCTTGCCAATAATAATACCGGTTATTATTATCTCGATATCACCAATGGCAGCAGCAGGATAATCACTGCGCCAATATGGTACACCCGTAATGACCTGGCTGTATTGCCAATAAAGCTGGGCGCCTTCCTGATAAAAAAATTGAATACTAGTGTCCAGCTAAACTGGAGCACGCAGCAGGAAAGCAACAGCAGCCGCTTTATCATTGAGCGTTCGGCCGACGGAAGGAACTGGAATACGATTGAAACTGTAAGCGCTGCAGGTAACAGCAACGTCACTATTAATTACCTGGCTTATGATAATGCCCCGCTGAACGGAGCAAATTATTACCGGCTGAAACTGGTTGACCTTGATGCAAGGTCCGAATACTCACCAGTGAGAAATGTTTATTTTAACATGCCTTACGCGGTAGTAATTGCCCCTAACCCGGCAAGGGATTTTATTAATATCACCATTGCTAAACCCATTTCGCAATCAAGAGTGGTTGAAGTTATTGATATAAGCGGTAAGATGGTATACGAAGAAACAACCAGCCGGTCGTCCATTCAGGTCAATGTATCGGGGCTGGCCAAAGGGATGTATTTTGTAAAGCTTATTGGCGAAGAGGGGGCTATAACGAAGAAAGTGCTGGTGCAATAAACCCGGGCCCTTAAGGTTTGCCCCTATAGATTTGTTGAAAACATATAGTAAATAAGTGATAGAAATATCTTAAACTTGCAGTAGAAAAAATCCATTCAAATTCTAAAACAAAAAACATGGCAACTAAAAAAGCAAAAAAAGCCGCTAAGAAACCCGCAGCAAAAAAAGCAGCAGCAAAAAAGCCTGCAAAAAAAGCAGCAAAAAAAGCGGTAAAAAAAGCTGTTAAAAAAGCAGCACCTAAAAAAGTAGTAAAGAAGGCAGCTAAAAAGAAATCTGCCCGTAAACCCAATGCTGCATTCATGAGACCACTTACTCCAAGTGCTGATCTTGCTGCTGTAATAGGCAACAAAGCAGTACCACGTACAGAAGCGGTGAAAAAAATATGGGTTTATATTAAAGCCAATAAACTACAGGATTCAAAGAACAGGCGTATGATTAACGCTGATGCAAAATTGAAACCCGTGTTTGGTGGCAAAAGCCAGGTGTCTATGTTCGATATGGCAAAACACCTGTCTAAAAACCTGAAGTAAAAAAATTAACCTTAACGGTTAGACGAAGGGCGCCTAGATGGCGCCCTTTTTTAATGCTGAACCTTAAGATTACCACCTCGTACAAAAAAGGCTCCCTAAGGGAGCCTTTTTAAATATATCTATCATGTTTTTACCAAATCATAAATACTTTCTTCGCGCTGAATTCCGGGTTCACTATCTTCAAATCATATGCTCCAGTACTCAGTTGTTTGGGTAGGGTAATATAATCGTCAATGAAATTAACCTGTACAATAAGTTCTTTACTACAAACCCATTGCCCGCCGCTGTTAAACACCTGTACAGTATAATGTCCGGGTTTAACGGCGTCCAGGGTAAAATGCACATTAGCACCGCGGCTTACCGGGTTGGAATAGATCACCAGCCCGGTTGGAATGGTTGCCGTTATAAAAGTCTGCTGCGTACCATAGGCAATGCCGCCATTGGTGATGGCAAAGGCTCTGTAATAATAAGTGGAAGCCTGCACCAGCCCATTCAATGTGGCAGTAAAGTTTGCTCCCGAAATATTGGTTGAAAATACCTGCGTACCCGAACCGTTTACAAAACCATTGATGCCGCTGTACTCGATACCGTATTGCGTAACAGCGCTGCAGCCAATACTGCTGATGGTTCCGGTGGCTGTGGCTGCATTGGCAGATAATACCGTAGCATTACCTGTGCTTATCGTTGCCGTTGTATTGATACCACTACCGGTTGCGGCTACACTAATGGCAACAATTGCCCCGCCGCCACTTACCGGTATATTGCCATTATAGCTTTGAACAGCTACAGGAGTAAACTTAACATAAATAGTTTGTGAGTATGGTCCGCCCGGCTGTGCTAAACTTAACGATACCGCATACGTGCCGCCAGCCGTAGTAGCAAAACTGTAACCTGTTAAAGGTCCCACATTTACATTGGCATTCGTAAGCGCTGTACTGTTGATGGTAAACGAGTTAGGTGCGGTGGTTGTAGTATTAATACAGATTGCGCCAAAGCCTGTTAATGCTGTTGCGGCCAATACCGGTGCCAGCGTGGTGAAGGATTGTTGCGTACCATAAGCTGTGCCACCACCATTGGTTGCATAAGCATGATAGTAATAAGTAGTGATTGGTGAAAGCCCCGTAAGGTTGGAAGAAAAATTACCACCACCAAGGTTAGACGCAGCTACCGCTGTACCTGTTCCGTTAGCGAAACCGTTGGTCAGACTGTACTCTACCCCATATGCTGATATTGCCGAGCAACCAATGGATGGTATGCTGCCTGCAAGCGTAGCCGTAGTTTGTGTAATAGCACTTGCACCACCGGTGGTAACCGTAGCTATTGTATTAATTCCCGCACCAGATGCAGCTACATTTATAGAAGATGCCCCACCTCCGCCAACTGGTATATTAGCACTGTAAGATTGCACGAGTGTTGGACTGAATTGCACAAATATCTGTTTTATATACGAACCGCCCGGTTGTGTTAAACTTAGCGATGCAGCATAAGGACCAGCGGCTCCTGTTGCTGAATACATGAAGCCTGCTAAAGCCCCCACTGTTACATTTGCTGCAGATAACGCAGTACCTGTAATAGTAAAAGAATTAGCTGCCGGTGTCGTATTTATACACACATTGCCAAATGCACTCAATGCTGTGGCCGACAAAGAAGTTGATGATGCCAAAGTTGTAAAAAATTGCTCAGCACCATATGCGATACCAACCTGGTTGGTTGCATAAGCATGATAATAATAAATTGTACTGGTTGTTAAGCCGGCAATATTTGAAGAGAAAGCACCGCCACTGAGGTTAGAGGCATTTGCCTGCGTACCCGTTCCGTTGGGAAAACCACTGGTGGTGCTATATTCAACACCGTAAGGTGAAATAATAGTGCCGCAAGCTGTTGTAGCTGAACCTGCCAGTGTTGCAGATGATGTGGTAATAGCACTTGCCGATCCAGTAGTAACAGCCGGTAGTGGATTGATACCAGATCCGGTAGCAGCTACATTTATAGAAGATGCACCACCTCCAGCAACTACTATATTGCCATTATAGGACTGTATGGCTGTTGGACTAAACTTTACAAATACTTGTTGTGAATAAGCGCCACCCGGTTGTGTTAAACTTAGTGATGCAGAATAAGGACCGCCTACTCCTGTTGCTGAATACGTGAAGCCTGTCAAAACAGCTACAGTTACATTGGCACTGGTGAGCCCAGTACCGGTAATTGTAAATGAGTTAGTCGGAGTTGTATTGATACAAACATTACCAAAACCTGCTAATGCAGAAGCAGATAAGGTTGGTGATACTGCGCCACAGGTAATGGCTGTTGTAGCTCCATTCCTGGGAGCCGGGGTATTAGTAGTAGTAAAATCGGCAGTATTATCATTGGTATCTGTACAACCATTATTATTTCTGAATGCTGCGAGCGTTGCACTGATCGTTCCTGTTGGACCACTGCCTTCAAAACAATTGGCAGTAGTACCATAACCTACAAAGTCAATAATATTGGCAGCATTACATACTGTAATGGCTGTCGTTCCATTGACCAGGGCCACTTTTCCGGCACCGGCAGCCATAGAAATATTTGGACTGGCTATATTATCAGGTGTAGGCAATGCCGCACCTACTCCGCCAACTACACTCATCTGAATTAAATAATATCCCCCGGCCGGTATACTAACTGACGGTAAAGCAGACACGCCGCTAAAAGTACTGCCTGTAGCTGAGCCGTATTGTATAGAAAAGCCGGCTATACTCTGTGAGGTACCTGATATATTATGTAGTTCCACATAATCTGCATTAAAGAGTGCCCCGGCATTTCCC
>JAYWAN010000095.1:0-2041 GCA_043782405.1 Chitinophagaceae bacterium | reverse complement strand
CCTGCCCATCCTGAATTCTGCCACTTGTTTGCAAAGCTGTAAGGCAATCGAATCTCTTTTCTCTGCCAGCAGGTTTGCGGCAGCCAGCATGGCATCGGGTGAGGGGTATACACGGATGGCATAACGGTAAGATTTTAACGCACCACTTGTGTCATGCATATTTTCCTGCAAAAGTGCTTTTCTGTACCAAAGGCCGTAATTGAGGCTATCTTTTTTGATTAATGAATCCATTTGTACCATTGCCTGTTTAAAAGCCCCCAGGCTGTCAAGGGCATCTACTAACCGTAAGCGAAGCCCAATACTATCACGATGTTCGTCAAGTTTAGCATATAATTGCTTCACCGGGGGAGGCATTTCATCTTTCTGCAATGCCTCAGGGGCCTTGGTTTTGGGATCGGTTTTACAGGTGGCAAACAATAACATTATAAGGGCTGCTCTCCATGGTTTCATCCTGCAAAAATATGAGGATGCGGGATGTACTGACATATTTCTGACAAAACACATTGTCCTTGCAGTTATTTTTGCCGAATATTAACATTAGCTATATGAAAAAAGGATCACTTGTTTTGGTTTGCTTTCTCTTTTGTGCAGGCCGCCTGTTTGCACAACCGGTACTCGATTCGGTTTTGTTTGCCGGCGAAAAACATTTTAAAAATATCCGGCAGCTGACTTTTGGCGGTGATAATGCGGAAGCTTACTGGAGTTATGATGGGAAGTCGATCGTTTTTCAAAGAACCAATCCAAAGGAAGGATTGAATTGCGACCAGATCTTTATTGGAAAAGTGCCCACCAAACCAGGAGAGAAATTCACCTATAAAATGATTAGCAGCGGCAAAGGTCGTACCACCTGTTCTTATTTTTTGCCTGATGGGAAACACATTATTTATGCTTCTACATTTAAAGGGGCAGATACCTGTCCGCCTATACCCGACAGAAGCAAATACGGTAACAAATACATCTGGCCTTTATACGACAGCTATGATATTTTTATGGCTGACCTGAACGGGAAAATCGTAAAACAATTAACTACTGCCAAAGGATATGATGCAGAAGGCACATTATCGCCTGACGGAAAGAAGATGATCTATTGCAGTGATAAAGACGGCGACCTTGATCTATACATTATGGACCTGGCAACGGGTAAAGAAAAAAGGGTAACCAATACATTGGGTTATGATGGTGGTGCCTGGTTTAGTCCCGATGGAAAAAAGATTGTCTGGAGGGCCAGCAGGCCAACCACGGCTGCTGAGGTAAAAGAGTACAAAGAATTGCTGGCTGAAGGATTGGTGGCGCCAACGCATATGGAAGTATGGGTGGCTGATGCTGATGGAAAGAATGCCCGGCAGATCACATTTTTAGAGCAGGCCAACTGGGCACCCAATTTTACACCGGATGGTAAGCACATTATTTTCTGCAGTAACCATGAATATAAAAGAGGATTCCCTTTTAATATGTACCTCACAGATATCAATGGCAAAGGATTGGAAAAAGTAAGCCGCGACAAAGGCTTTGATGCTTTCCCAATGTTTAGCCCGGACGGTAAAAAGATCGTATTTGCTTCCAACCGGAATAATGGCGGAACGCATGATACGAATTTGTTTGTTGCGGATTGGGTGGAATAAGGAGCGTGAGTCGTGAGTCGTCAGTCGTGAGTAAGTTGGCTTACTCTCACTACTGACGATTGACAGTTCACAAATAAACTTTATCTTTCAAACTAAATAAGTCATATGCAAACAGGTTTGTTACACTTACATAATTTTTTGCGTTGGGTGATTTTAATTTTGCTGGTACTGTCAATAGCCAAAGCTTACAGTGGGTGGCAGGGCAAAAAAGCATTTGCTGCAGGCGATAAGAAAATATGGCTCTTTACCATGATCAGCGGGCATATCACTCTACTGCTCGGGTTATACCAGGTGGCTTTGGGCAGGTATGGATTTTTGTCGTTCACATTGCCTGAAGGAACCAGTGTGATGAAAGATAAATTTTTCCGTTTTTTCTGGGTAGAACATCCCGTTGCAATGATACTTGCAATAGTACTGAT
>JAYWAN010000094.1:0-5414 GCA_043782405.1 Chitinophagaceae bacterium | reverse complement strand
AGAGTTAAGAGTTAAGAGTTAAGAGTTAAGAGTTAAGAGTTAAGAGTTAAGAGTTAAGAGTTAAGAGTTAAGAGTTAAGAGTTAAGAGTTAAGTAGTTTTGAGATGCAAAATTAAACTAAACCTTCTAAACCTTCTAAACCTTTTAAACCTTCTAAACCTTTTAAACCTTCTAAACCACCTAAACATCTAAACCAATTTAAGAAAAACGATCTGTCTTAAATGCACTGATATCAATAGAAGTTACCTGCTGCTGAATGATCTCACGCACTAATTTTCCTGTTCCTGTTCCTTCAGAGATGCCCAGCATGGCATGACCGCCCGCAATGACAACATTATCATAATTCCCGACCCTGCCAATATACGGTAACCCATCGGGTGTAACCGGCCTTAAGCCATTCCATATTTTATCTTCAGGGGGGAAGTCAATTTTTAAACCCGGATAAAAATTCCTGGCCGAATCATAAATACCCTGCATCCTTTTAACTAATACTTTATTATTGATACCGCTTAATTCCATGGTGCCGCCAATGCGTAATTGGTTTCCCCAGGGCGTGATGGCACACCTGCCGTCAACAAGGATAGCAGGATACCTGATATTTTTTTCTACATAAGGGTAAGTATAGCTGTAACCCTTACCCGGCTGCAACAATAATTTTATACCCATCATCTTTGCCACTACCGGCAACCAGCTACCGGTAGCCAATACAATTTGTGCCGCATTAAATTTCCCTTTATCAGTAATTACTGCCGAAATTTTATTATTTGCTTTTTCAAAACCGGTAACAGTGGTGTTCAATTGAAACTGAACGCCTTTCATTAACAGGTAATTTTTCAGCGCAACCATCATCTTACCGGGGTTAAAATGACAATCATCTTTAAACAGTACGGCACCGGCAACATCCAATTGCATATCGGGTTCCAATAACTGCACCTGCTCTGCATCCAGGCGTTCTACCTTTAGCCCGAATTTTTCTGCATCATCAGCCAGGTGAAATTCATGCTCCAGCGTTTTTTGTTGTTTACACATCATGAGACAGCCTTTTTCTTCCATGCTGAATACATCACCGATATCGCTCTTCATGTCATTGATCAAATGACGGCTGAGTTGCAAAAGATCATTTAAATGCGGTGCATTCTTTTTTACCGTTTTGGCATTACTGCTTTTCCAGAAATGATAACCCCATTGCATCAAACCCCAGTTTAGCCTTGGTTTAATGTAAAACGGGCTGCTGCTGCTGAGCATATGTTTTATGCCTTCGGCAATGATACCCGGAGAAGCCAGCGGGATAAAATGGCTGGGCGACATATATCCCATATTGCCAAATGAACAGCCATCGGTGATGTCACCACGTTCGATGACGGTTATTTCGTATCCTTCTTTTTGCAAATAATAGGCGCTGCATAAACCGATAACGCCGCCGCCGATGATAACAACTCTCATAATATTATTTTATGCTGATAACAGCAGTTAATTTTATCTCTTCTGATGAACTGCCCACTTGTATCTCGTATTCTCCGGGATAGATTGTCCAGCCGTTCAATTTTTCATCAATGGTTAATCGTTGTAAAAGATCGCCGGTTCTTTTATCTAAAGAAAGAGAAGGGTTTAAAAAAGGGTATTTGTACTGGGCGCAACAATTTGCAGAGATAATTCTTAATGGAATCAAAAAATATGTCCTTACTAAATTCATCCGAATATTTTATAGTTCAATCACCATTTCTTTTGCAGTAATACCCAAATTTTTACAAATTTTTAAATAACCTGGAATCCATACGCATAAGGATCATCTTCATCATCAATGGTAATTGTATTGTGCCCGTAGATCCTGGCCCAGCCTTCTATACCTGGTCGTATAGCCGCAATTCCATTAATGGTGGTCTCTTCTTCAATCGTCCCAATGAATTTACTACCGATGATACTTTCATGAATGAACTCGTCGCCTTTCTTTAATTTCCCTTTGGCATACCATTGTGCCATTCTTGCTGAAGTGCCCGTACCGCAGGGGCTGCGGTCAATGGCTTTATCACCGTAAAAAACCGCATTTCTTGCAGTAGATGTTTTATCCATCACGGCACCTGTCCATAATATATGGCTGCAACCTTTTATCGTTTCATTTTCGGGGTGAACAAATTCATATTTATTATTAATGTTCTTGCGTAATTCCCCTGACCAGTTTATTAATTTATCAGCTGTGTAATTTTCTAACCCCTTAAAATTTTTCTGCACATCAACAATGGCGTAAAAATTTCCACCGTAGGAAACATCAACAGTGATTTCGCCCAGCTCCGGGCAATCAACAGTTAATGCTGCTGCGGCAAGGTAAGAAACTACATTGGTGAGTTTTACTGACCTCACTTTCCCGTCAATCTCTTTGTAGGAGATCATTACCAATCCTGCCGGGGCCTCCATTCTCACCATGCCCGGTGTTTTCGGTTTTATCAATCCTTCTTCAATGGCGATGGTAATGGTGCCGATGGTGCCATGTCCGCACATGGGCAAACAACCACTGGTTTCAATGAATAAGACGGCAACATCATTTTGCACATCATGTGGCGGGTATAAAATACTGCCGCTCATCATGTCGTGGCCGCGGGGTTCAAACATCAACCCCTTTCTTATCCAGTCGTATTCATTGAGAAAATGCTGGCGTTTTTCGCTCATGTTCCTGCCAATGAGTTGGGGTCCGCCTTCTTTTACCAAGCGAACGGGGTTGCCACAGGTGTGGGCGTCAATACAATGGAACGTGTGCTTCATTTTATTTTCTGCTTCGTTAAAGTTTCAAACTTTGGCGAAGTTTAGTAAATTTACGCCATGGAACAATACGGAAAAATTTTACTCATAGCCATGCCGGCATTTTTAATACTGGTTTTGTTGGAGAAAATGTATGGCCGCTCTAAGGGGAAAGATACGGTGAGAAATATGGATATGATCAGCAGCCTGAGCAGTGGCGTTACCAATGTTACCAAAGATGTTATAGGGCTTTACCTGGTGATACTTTCTTACCCGTTCCTGTTGCATTACCTGGCTTTAACGCATATCCCTAATAAGATCATTGTTTATGTGATCGCTTTTTTTGCTTTGGATTTTGCAGGTTATTGGGTGCACCGCCTTCAACACGTAGCTAATTTTTTCTGGAATGGTCATATTGTTCACCACAGCAGTGAAGAGTTTAACCTTGCCTGTGCATTACGCCAAAGCATATCATCCGTTGTAAAAACTTTTGCCATATTTCTTTTGCCCGCAGCTTTATGCGGAGTACCTAATGAAGTTATTGCTGTGGTTGCGCCGCTTCATTTATTTGCACAGTTCTGGTACCATACACAACACATCAGCAAGATGGGCTTTTTGGAAAAGATAATAGTTACGCCCTCTCATCACCGGGTGCACCACGCCATTAACCCGCAGTATATTGATAAAAATTACGGGCAGATCTTTATTTTCTGGGATAAATGGTTTGGCACTTTCCAACAGGAGCTGCCAACTGTTCTACCGGTGTATGGCATCACCAGGCCCGTGCAGACATGGAACCCCATTAAAATAAATTTTCAGCACGCATGGTTACTGATAAAAGACGCTTTGCGCACACATAGCTGGAAAGATAAATTTACCTTATGGTTCAAGCCAACAGGCTATCGACCGGCTGATGTTGCGGCAAAATATCCTGTTTATAAAATTGAAGACGTGTATCATTTTAAAAAGTATGATACAAAAACTTCGGTTGCATTAAATGTATGGAGCTGGATACAATTATTACTGATCTTGTTTTTTGTGAGCTATATGTTCGGGAATATTAAACTTATCAATGGTCTCGACAAATCGTATATCTTCTGGTATGGGTTGTTTATTTTTTTAAGTGTGTATGCACTTACCGACCTGATGGACCGGAATTCATCTGCATTGGTTTTTGAAATGATAAGGGGCGCTGCCGGACTTGCCATCTTATATATACAGGGAGATTGGTTTGGCGCCGGTATTTATTCGCCTGCTGTTAAATTCATATTGGCTGCTTATTTTGTTGTTTCAATCGTGATAACCGGCGGTTTTGTATTTAAGCACGCCAAGGAAGACTACCACCTGCAGACGATCATTTAAATCACTTCGTTAATTCATCATTTACGGTCCTCCATATTCCCAGTGGGTTCTCATTCTTCAATTCATCCGGTAAAAGATCATTGCTCCAGTTTTGAAAAGTGATGGGCCTGGCAAAACGTTTGATACCATCTGCACCAACCGAAGTGAACCTGCTATCCGTACTTGCAGGGAATGGCCCGCCATGGTGCATGCTTAAACAAACTTCAACACCGGTTGGTACATTGTTTAAAATAAAACGGCCGCAGATATTTTTTACAGCTTCCACCAGTTCACCGTTTGCCGCAATGTCACTTTCAGTAGCCATCAAAGTAGAAGTTAATTGCCCTTCCAGGTGCCTGGCTACCTCGATCATCTCATTCATATCAACACAATGGATAACGATAGAGTAGGGGCCAAAAACTTCCTGGTGCAAAACAGGATTGTTCAAAAATGTTTTTCCACTGGCAGTGGCGATGGTTGCGTTTGCCAGATCGGATAAATTTGTCAAAGTTTTGGAACTTTGACAAATTTCGTCTACCCCATCCTGTTGCAGCGCTGTTTTTCTTTTTTCATTGTAGGCTTTCATGATTCCCGGATGCAGCATTTTAGCCGGTACAATGTTTTTTATTTCATCACTGAGTGTCATCATGAATTTATCAAGCCCTTCGCCTTCAATACCGATGATCAATCCCGGATTGGTGCAAAATTGTCCAACACCCAATGTAATTGAACCTGCATACATTTTGGCAATAGGGGCAGCGTCTGCATTTAATTTTTCAGGTAATAAAAAAACAGGGTTGATACTTCCCATTTCTGCGAATACAGGTATCGGTTCTTTTCTTTGATTGCCCCAATCGAATAATTGTTTACCGCCGGCATAAGAACCGGTAAAGCCAACCGCTTTTGTATACCGATGCGTTACCAATGTTTTACCTGTTTCAAACCCTGCACCGTAAACATGCGCAAAAATCCCTTTTGGCATATTGCATTTATCCGCTGCAGCTAGTATTGCGGTTGCTACAATGGTTGAAGTTTGTGCATGTGCCGGATGTGCTTTTACAATTACCGGGCAGCCGGCAGCAAATGCACAGGCCGTATCACCGCCCGCCGTGGAATAAGCAAAAGGAAAATTGCTCGCACCAAAAACAACAACGGGGCCAAGGGGCACCAGCATTTTCCTGATATCGGGTTTGGGTGGAACTTTATCAGGTATTGCTGTATCTACCCTCGCTTCCAGCCATTCGCCTTTTTCGCAGGCGGCTGCATAGCTGTTCAATTGAAAAATTGTTCTCGCCCACTCGCCACGCAACCTGGCTTCAGGCAAATTGGTTTCGTTCATTG
>JAYWAN010000093.1:0-14500 GCA_043782405.1 Chitinophagaceae bacterium | reverse complement strand
CTGTGATTGCCATCAGCTTAAACTAACGCGACAACAAATTGCAGATATGACAGGCTTGCGTGTGGAGACCGTGATCCGTTCCATGCGCCACATGCACGAAAAAGGCGAACTCAGGATCACTAAGGGCAAGGTCTATTGCTGATCAGTAATTCACTGTATGCATCCAGTATCCGCAAGTATCAGGGCGAAGGGCTTATGATTACAGTCATAATCAAATTAAACAGTCCCCTATAGTTTTACAACTAAAAAAACATGGGCTCTTCTTTACGCTCCTGGTTACGGATTTCATTTTTCAACCTCCTACTGATTGCGTTTTTAGGAGTCATTCTCCGTTACAAAATCGCCTTTTCATTTCCGTTCATTGACCAGAGAAATTTGCAGCACGGCCATTCTCATTTTGCTTTTGCGGGATGGCTCACACAGGTACTGATGATATTACTGGTGCATTATCTTAGCCAATATAAAGGAGAAGTTGTCTATAAAAAATATCGCTGGCTTTTATATGGCAACCTCATAACAGCGTATGGGATGCTGATCTTTTTTCCGCTACAGGGTTATGGTTTGGGCTCTATAAGTTTTTCTACCTTATCTATTGTCATTTCATATTTTTTTGCAGTAAGCTATTGGAAAGACCTAAATACACTGCGACAGAAAAGGATCAGCCATCTTTGGTATAAAGCAGGTTTATTGTTTTGTGTGGTATCATCGCTAGGACCTTTTTTTCTGGCTTACATGATGGCCAACAAACTCATGCATCAAAGCTGGTATCTCGCAGCAGTATATTATTTTCTGCACTTTCAATATAATGGCTGGTTCTTTTTTGCTGCAATGGGATTATTCATTTCAAAACTTGAAAAAATAGTTCCGATCACAAAACAACTGAAGATCATTTTCTGGCTATTTTGTTTCGCATGTGTACCTGCCTATTTTTTATCCGCATTATGGATGCCGATACCGAGGCTTATTTATTGGCTGGTAGTTGCATCGGCTATCGCCCAGTTTGCGGGGTGGGCGATACTTGTAAAGATGATCGTAAAAAATAAAGCAGTTATAAAGCAGGCATTTGCGAAAAATTTGGGTCGTCTACTTTTGCTTTCTGCAATTGCCTTGACAATAAAGCTCTTACTGCAACTGGGTTCTACACACCCTGCGCTCAGTCAGCTTGCATTTGGATTCAGGCCTATAGTTATAGGATATCTTCACCTTGTTTTGCTAGGCGTGATCAGCATTTTTATTTTAGGGTATGCCATTTCGCTGAATGTATTGTATGCCCGAAAATATTATATGGCAGGAGTTTGGATTTTTGTATCCGGTATATTTATCAATGAAATATTACTAATGGTCCAGGGGGTTGCCGGGTTAAATTATATTATTGTTCCTTTCATAAATGAATTACTGTTTGCTGCAGCCATCATAATGTTCTGTGGAATATTCTTATTCAACTGGAACAGCCATGGTCGGAAGATTCCCTAAATGCCAACTGATCAGCATTGTTTTTTCAAAGATGCGTTGAATCATAAAGAATTCTATTCAACTGCATAAACTTTGATAAAAATTAAGAACATGAAAAATACAGAACAACAAAGTTTATCCCGTATTGCACTCGAGCATTACGAAGTGATTCCCATATTTGAAAAATACAGCCTCGATTTCTGTTGTCGTGGCAATAAAACTTTATCAGAAGCCTGCGCGGAAAAAAGTATTTCGCTTACTGCAGTGATAGAAGAATTGCAACAGGCAACCTCAGCAACAAAGCAAACAATGCCATTTACTGAAATGAATGCAGAGCAGCTGATATCCTACATCCTCATCCACCATCACTTTTACGTTAAGAACACTATACCTATGATTATTGATCTTCTTAATAAATTGGTTACAAAGCATGGCGATCATTACCCCAAGATGATAAAAGTTTATCAAT
This sequence comes from Chitinophagaceae bacterium, assembly GCA_043782405.1. Classification (GTDB taxonomy): domain Bacteria; phylum Bacteroidota; class Bacteroidia; order Chitinophagales; family Chitinophagaceae; genus Ferruginibacter. The sequence continues at coordinate 12,579 of JAYWAN010000093.1, read as the reverse complement.
TATTCACCGCAGTTAAAGAAGAATTGGAACCGCACATGCAAAAAGAAGAGCGCGTGCTTTTTCCGAGGATCAAAGAAGTTGCCGCGCTTTCGTTGCAGCAAAGACCATTCGCACAGGGGCCCGCATATATCAATTCCCCAATAACCGTTATGGAAACAGAGCATGATCATGCCGGACAATTAATGTTTGAGATCAGGGATATCACAAATAATTACACTGCTCCTGAAGACGCATGTACCACTCATAGCGTTTGCCTGGTAGCGCTAAAAGCTTTTGAAGCAGATCTTCACCAGCATGTTCATCTCGAAAACAATATCCTGTTTTCAATGGCCATTTCCCTTATTAATATGAATTGACCACATTACCACGAAGCCCTTTTGCTCATTCTCAATGCTGTCAGGTATTTAGGCGGAAATAAAAGAGGACAAACTGCTGGTAACAACAATTTGTCCTCTCTGGTAGTCCCGACCCTCCCAACTTCTAACCAGATTATGGAAGATTTGAAGACATTGGAAGACTTTGGGTGACAATACATGCCAAAACAGGAAATTAATAGGTTAGACTTATTTGTTAGGTTCACCCTTCGTTTTCAGTTAAAATTGAATGCTGCAGACAGACAATTGCAAAATAAACTGGAGTCAAATGCCAGGAGTTTTGACATTTATTCTTTCTCTGGCGGCATAGGTATTAATACGCTTGTTCTTTTTTTATATTCCTTAAAGTCTGCATTGCCTGCATACTTTTTTTCAAGCATAGGAACACCAGAAACAAAAGCAATCAGTAAGGTTATGGTAAGGGGGCCAACGATAAAAAAAATACTGTTGGTAAATGGAATGGTAATAATAAAAATGCTCCACCACATCATGATCTCCCCAAAGTAATTCGGATGACGGCTGTATTTCCACAAACCGGATTGCATGATGGCGCCGGGTGTTTTTTTGTTCTTGATAAAAACCACCAGTTGCCAATCTGCAACCGCCTGAAAATAAAAACCAATCAGCCAACATAACAAACCGATCCAGGTAATGAAATGCCAGGTATAGGAAACTTCAACGGAGGCGTGTATTACCGGAGAGAGTATGATAAGCAGGAACAATCCCTGCAATAAAAATACCTGTAAATAACTACGCCAGTAAAATGTTTTACCCCATTCTTCCCGCCAGGCTCTGTAGCGGAAATCTTCTGTTTTATTTTTATTACGGCTATAAATATGCAAACTTAAACGTAAGCCCCAAATTGTGACCAGTGTATATAAAAGAATTAAAACAGGGGAAGCCGGATACTTATAAAAAAGAAAGCCACAAAGAGTGATGTAGCCAATGCCCCAGGCAATATCGGCAATATCATTTCTTTTTTTTACCACTGCAGTAATAAACCAACAGGTTGCATAAATAAAAATAATGAGGAAGCATTGTATGAAAGCGGTTAACATTTAAGCAACCCATTTTACAATATAATAACCTGCTGTGCTTACAATGCCGGTAAGCACCGAACCCCAGATGATATCAATAAATACAATAGGCAGCGGCCAATCTTTTAACGTAGCTAAGTTGGTGAGGTCGTATGTAGCATAAGTAAAAAACCCAAAGAGTGCTCCTGCAATAATAGCTTTTGCCAAAGAATTTTTTTCAACAGCTGGCAGTATGGCAAAATAAAATATGCCAATAATAAACAACAGATAAAAAATGATGGCAGCAGGCCAGTTTACTTTATCACTTAAAAAACTGCCCAGGTATTTTTTGTAAAGATCTTTGGCAATAAAACCCAGCCAGGTCATATCTACAGTAAAAAAAACTACCGTAGTAAGCAGGTAACTGATTATGAGTTTATAAAATTGCATCCTATAAAGTTAAAGTAAATGGTGGATTAAAATGGAGATCAGTTGCTTCCGTTTCAGCTTCCCCGGATTTCAGATCATCGTTTTCTGAGGTCTGCTTCCTTTTTTGCTACCACATCCTGATTGAAATAGTAAACCCCCTGCTGAACAAGGGGTTTAGAAAACATTAGTAGCCTCAAAGGTAATACAGTCGAACCTGATATTAGATGATTTGAGGACAATAGGAGACTTTGGATGACATACCATTCAATAACAAAAAGTAAAAAGTTCGACTTTTCTATTAGGGTTATGGAACCATTGTGAGGTTATTGCCTCCAAAAGCAATGTTGAATCTTTAAACTACAAAACAGTTTATACAGGAGGAGGCTTGTACCAGCCTACGGTTTATCAAAAAACAAAGTCCTCATCAGAGGACAAACGAGGACTTTAATGGACAAAATGCGACAAGTAGTCCTAGCAGGAATGAGTTCGAACGAAATTATGGAGGATATCCTTGCCATTAAGTAAGTCTGTTGTACATTTTATCTCTTATAATTTTGGGTTACCAGATATTTGCCCTGTCTTCCGGCTTGATATACATTTTGTCTCCTTCCTTAACGCCAAAGGTTTGATAGAATGGCGTGAAGTTGGAAAGTGGACCATTTACCCGGAATATGACTGGCGAATGGGGGTCGGTATTGATCCACACCCGCTGCATTTCGGGTCTGTCAATTTCCCGCCATGAGATGGCATAGGCTATAAAAAAGCGCTGATCAGCAGTAAGACCATCAATTTTGGCGGTATCTTTTCCCTGTTTGGTTAGTTTAAAAGCATCATAGGCGATGGCAATGCCGCCGATGTCGGCGATGTTTTCACCGAGTGTGAGTTTACCATTCACCGGAAGGTTATCCAATACCCTGAAAGCATCATACTCTTTTACCACAGCTGCGGTCTTCGAAGCGAATTTTGTGCTGTCTTCTTTAGCCCACCAATTTTTCATATTGCCTGTTTCATCATACTGGCTTCCCTGATCGTCGAAACCATGGGTCATTTCATGGCCGATCACTGCCCCGATAGCACCATAGTTCATCGCATCATCTGCATTCACATCAAAGTTGGGGTACTGCAATATTCCTGCAGGAAAAACGATCTCGTTAAAAGTTGCATTATAATAAGCGTTCACTGTTGGAGTGGTCATTCCCCATTCTGTACGATCGACTTCCTTACCGATCTTACTGATGGCTTCTTTTTTCATGTGTGCCTCTACCGACTTCGCGTTGGCGAAAAAATCAAGTTTATCTATGTTCACGTCATCGTAGGTTTTCCATTTAGACGGAAAACCGATCTTTTTCATGAAGGCGTTTAGTTTAACGATCGCTTTTTGTTTGGTTACATCACTCATCCAGTCGAGGTGCTGTATCCTTGTTTCAAAAGCTTTCTGAAGATTATTCACCAACTCATCCATTTTTTGTTTGGCCGCTTCGGTAAAATATTTTTTTACATACAATTGTCCAAGCAATTCGCCCAGGCCATTATCAACATTGATTACCATCTTTCTCCACCTGTCTATATCTTTTTTTTGCCCGTTCATTATTTTTTGGAAGGCAAAATCGGCATCCACAAAATCTTTGCTAAGCAACCCTGCATTCGCCGAAATATAGTCGTACTTCAATTTTATTTTCCATTCATTCATAGAGTGGACAGGGAGCAACATATTCAAAGCCATATAATATCCAGGCTGCGCAATATTGATGCTATCAGCTTTCACTCCCATTTTATCAAAAAAATTCTTCCAGCCGATATTAGGTTCACGGCTTTCCATTTCGCCGAGCGACATTTTGTTGTAATTCGCCTGCACATCGCGAAGTTCAACTTGTGTACGATGGGATTTGGAGATCTCTGTTTCGAGCGCCAATACAATTGCGCCATTCTTCGCAGCAGTTGCACTGTCTGAACCCGTGAGCACGAACATCCGTGTTACGTACTGCAGCAAGCCATTCCTTGCAGCAATCGTGGCGCTGTCATTACGGGTGTAATATTCTTTTTCTGGCAGTGAAAGGCCTGCCTGCCTGAATACCGCGATATTCTTTATGCTGTTCTTTTGATCTGAGTGTACAATCATTCTCACCAAACCAACTTTGCCTTTTGCATTGGCATCCGCAATCATATTCATCATATCTTTGTAATCCTTCAGTGCATCGATCCTGTCAAGCATCGGTTTTAGGGGAGTTGCGCTGGCTTTTTCTATAGCAGCACTGTCCATACCGCTGGCATAATAATCCCCTACTTTCTGCTCCGGCGTGCCCTTTGCATTATTACCGGCCGCAGTTTCTGCAAGAATGCCTTTAAGCTTTTTATCATTTTCGTCGATCATGCTATAAAAAGGCCCCCACCCTACCTGGTCATCAGGTATAGCCGCATTTTTTTCCCAGCCCCCATTTACAAAATGATAAAAGTCGTCGCCGGGTTTTATAGTACTGTCCATCCCCGTTTTTTCTATAAACACCGTACGTTCGGCAACGGACTTATCATTATTATTATTACAGGCTGAAATTGTTGCGGCCAGGGCACAACTGAGAATCATGGCTGACTTTCTTATAAAGCAAATTGATTTGGTTAGTTTGGTAAATATAAAATTATGTCGGGAAGAAAAGAAAAAAGCCTGCTATCTCCAGGCGAATATTACTCAAAATGAAAAATGACCCATTCTCTTGAATGAGTCATTTTTATTTAAACTGTTTACTTGAATTGATTCGTAGTCCCGGCAAGAATCGAACTTGCATCTAAAGTTTAGGAAACTTCTATTCTATCCATTGAACTACAGGACCATTCCGTAAAACGGATTGCAAAAATAAAGGATTCTGCCTATTTCGGGTTCCTAAGTTTAAATCAATATTTGTCGCCTATCTTTGCTCTCCTAATTTTTTGATATGAAATTCCTGAACCTCATCATTAAATACCGGCTTTGGCTGGGTATCGTTTTCCTTGGACTGGCTATTTTTACACATCTGCAAACCAGTTTTTGGCCCTCTTTTATATTATACCTTATTGCCGTAGTACTGCTGGTTGGCCATTTCATCCTGGGCCCCATGCGGCTGATCCAGGGGCATATGGAAGAAGGCGATATTGAGGGAGCAAAAAAAGTGGTGGATTCAATCTGGTTTCCGGGTTTATTGATCAAACCGGTGCGTTCTGTTTATTATACCATCAAGGGCAATCTTGCCATGGTTGACCAGAATTATGATTATGCAGAAAAAATGATGAAGAAAAGCCTCGCCCTTGGCGGTGGCGCACTCACCAAACAGGCAGAAGGCCCTAATAAACTGCAACTGGGTATGCTGTCTATGCAAAAGGGCGATATGAAACAGGCCGAAAATTATATCCGCCAGGCCATCCGCGCAGGCCTGCCCGATAACGAAAATAACGCCGCCGCATACCTGCAATTATGCTCCATCATGATGAATAAAAGAGAATTCAGGGCTGCAAAAGAATATTTTAAAAAAGCAAAGGGTTATAAACCCACAACGCCGCAGATCGTAGACCAGATCAAGCAGATTGAGAAGTATATTACGAGGATGCCGGGATAGGGCCGTTGCAGGGTTTAAGTCGTTTAAAGGTTAGTACCCTGCTATACTTGAGCGGTTCAACGATTTAAACCTTTAAACGTTCCATCTTCCCAAACAATGCCTCCACCTTCTTATGCCGGTATTCAAATATCTCCTGCACCTTCTTCTTCACAAATAAGAAATGTGCAATGTCTCCCAGAAACCAGTAGGGTAATTTATAATGAATGATGTCTGTCATTTCCACTCCGCCTTCAATGGCACGGTAATGATGCTGGTGATGCCACATACTGTAAGGGCCATAACGCTGCTCATCCACAAAATACTTCCTGTCTTCCACGTGTGTAATCTCTGTCATCCAATATATAGGAATATGCAACACTGGGCTCACCTTGTATTCAATCACCTGCCCGGGATACATTTTTTCACCATGGTATTTAGAAATGATATTAAACCCCAGATGATCGGGTGTGATCTCCTTTAAATTGGCAGGACTGCTAAAGAAATCCCAGGCAGCATCAAGAGAAATCGGTATCTGCTGCACCGTCTTAATTGAATAAACTTTGCTCATTGCATTACAACATACCATTTAATATTTTGTTCACAAAACCTCCATTCTGGTAGCCCGTATCCAGTATCTTTGATACCATGCCCCATTACCGCGATATATTGCTGCAGAAATTCTCGGAAGAATATCAAAAGCTCAACGAAAAACAACGCAGGGCAGTAGATTCCATTGATGGGCCGGTAATGGTGATCGCTGGTCCGGGTACCGGAAAAACCCAGATCCTTGCAGCAAGGATAGGAAAAATTTTGCTTGACACAGATGCATTGCCCGAAAATATTTTATGCCTCACTTATACCGATGCCGGTACCATTGCCATGCGCAAGCGCCTGCAGCAATTCATTGGCGCCGATGCTTACAAAGTGAATATCTATACTTTTCATGCATTTTGCAATGATGTGATACAGGATAACCTGTCGCTGTTTGAAAAAAATACACTCGATGCCATTTCCCAACTGGAAAGTATCGCCCTGTTCAAACAACTGATCGATTCATTTTCCAAAAATCATCCGCTCAAAAGATACCGCGGCGATGTTTATTTCGAGATCAACAATCTTCGTAATTTATTTTCGTCAATGAAAAGGGAAGGATGGTCACCAATATTCATCAATGAAAAGATCGACGAATATATTGCTGATCTTCCTAACCGTGACGAATTTGTAACCAAACGGGCAACAGGAAGCTTTAAGAAAGGCGATGTGCGCACCGATAAGATCGAAGAAGAAAAAGAGAAGATGGAAAAACTGCGGGCCGCAGTGAATGAATTCGATCCTTTTCAAAACCTGATGCGCAAAAAGAATCGCTACGATTTTGATGATATGATCAACTGGGTGATAAAAGTATTTGAAGAGAACAAAAACATTTTATCCAATTACCAGGAAAAATTCCAGTACATACTGGTGGATGAATACCAGGATACCAGCGGTACACAGAACAGGTTGGTACAATTGCTCACTGCTTACTGGGATAAGCCCAATGTATTTGTAGTAGGTGACGACGACCAGAGCATCTATCGTTTTCAGGGCGCCAACGTAGAAAACATGCTGGAGTTTGCCAATAGCTATCAAAAAAACCTGGTAACAGTGGTGCTTACCAATAATTACCGCAGCGTACAACCAATACTGGATATTGCCAAAACACTTATCAGCCGTAACGAAGAGCGTTTGGTAAAACAGATTGATGGGCTGAGTAAAGAATTGGTGACTGCCAAAGAATCGCTCATCGGATTTTCAGGAGCTCCCGTTATCAAAGAATATAATTCAGCAAAAGAAGAGATGGCTGGCATCACCAATGAAGTAAATGAGCTACTGGCAAAAAATATTGAAGCCGGAAAAATTGCCATCATCTATAAAGAAAATAAATATGGCGAAGAACTGGCAAAATATTTCCGGTTAAAAGATATTCCCGTATACAGCAAACGCAGCATCAATATCCTGGAACACCCTTTTATAAGAAAGATCATACAACTGCTCCGGTACTTAAATGCGGAGCATGATACACCCTATGGCGGTGATGAAATGCTTTTTGAGATACTGCACTACGATTTTTACAAAATACTTCCCATTGAAATTGCAAGGCTCACCGTGGAAGTGAACCAAAAAAGATACAATGATGAAGCTACATCAATACGCAAATTATTATCAGACAAAACGAATACGCCGCCAAAAGACCTGTTCGACCCGGGCATCAATGAAGGCCTGAAAAATTGCAGCCGCATGCTTGAGCAGCTGATCGGCGATATGCCAAATGTAACCCTGCAGCAATTATTTGCCCGTATCATCAATCATGCCGGGTTGCTGAATTATATCATGCGAAACGATGACAAGATCGTATTGATACAACTACTTGCGGCTTTGTTTGATTTTATTAAAGAAGAAACCAGCCGTAACGCATCAATGGGCCTGGAAGAACTGATCGGGATCATCGACCTGATGGAAAAAGAAGGATTGTCATTGTCCATGCAACAGGTGCAGGGAAGCGATAAAGGCGTAAACCTGCTCACCGCTCACGGCTCCAAGGGCCTGGAATTTGAATATGTTTTTATTGCAGGCGCAAATGCTTCTTTTTGGGAAAAGAAAAGAAAACCGGGCGGCGGGTATAAACTACCCGATACCATGTTTAGCTCTCAGCCCAATGCAAGTGAAGAGGAAGAGCTGCGCCGTTTATTTTACGTTGCATTAACCAGGGCCGAAAAATACCTGCAGGTATCTTATGCCAAATTTAAAAATGACGGCAAAGAGCTGGAACCCTCCATGTTTATTGCAGAGATACTGGAAGAACATGATCTTCGGGTTGAAAAAATTGAATTACCTACAGCAGTATTGATGGAATTCGAATTACTGCAGTTCAACGATATGGCGCCTGAAATTGAAAAAGCAGAAGCCGATTTTATCACAGCCCTGTTAGACAAGTTTGCGATGAGTGTAACCGCTCTGAATAATTATTTGGATTGCCCCTTAGGCTTTTATTATAAAAATCTCATTCGCATCCCACAGGGGCAAAGCGAGAACCTGGAATTTGGCAGTGCCATACATTATGCACTGGAAAAACTTTTCAGGAAAATGCAGGACAGTAAAAAAGACCTGTTCCCTCCCAAAGAAGAAATGATCGCCGATTTTACCTGGTACATGAAAAGGCACAGGGAGAATTTTACTAAAGCCGCGTTTGACAGGAGGACCGAGTATGGAGATGAAGTGCTGCGCAATTATTATGATAAATATATTAACACCTGGAACAAGGTTGTTGCAATAGAACGCAATATCAGGGGGGTTACCATAAACGGTGTGCCACTGAAAGGGAAACTGGATAAACTGGAATTCAATGGTACCGCGGTAAATGTGGTGGATTATAAAAGCGGCAATTTTGAAAATGCATTGCCAAAAATAAAGCCGCCAAATGAGAAGGACCCTAACGGTGGCGACTACTGGCGGCAGGCGGTATTCTATAAGATACTGGTGGATAACTACGAACAAAAAGACTGGAAAGTGATCAGCACAGAATTTGATTTTGTAGAGCCCGACAAAAAAGGGGAATACCGGAAAGAAAAGATCGTCATCAACCCTTCAGATATTGAAACGGTAAAACAACAACTTACTGATGTGTGGCAAAAGATACAGGCGCGGGATTTTTATACAGGATGTGGCAAGGAAGGTTGTTACTGGTGCAATTTTGTAAAGGATAATAAACTGGCTGTGGCTTTACACGAACCAGAAGAAGAGTAAGTCATCCTTTAAGGGATTTTTATGATATTAAAATTATACAAACAATATAAACCCGTTAAGTTTGTATTTTAAACCGATTGGATGAGAACAAAGGGACTGTTATACATTTTAGGGATTGTTTCGCTGTTGTACAGCCTGGCAGTATCCAGTAGCGGATGTGCGCAAATTGGTGCGCCTACCGGTGGGCCAAGAGATACTATTCCACCAAAACTGGTAAAGGCTTCTCCCGGATTGAATACTGTTAATTTTAAAGGCGATAAGATCATTTTTACATTTGATGAATATGTAGATGTCCAGGATGTTCAAAACAATGTATTGGTATCGCCCCTGCCAAAAACCAATCCAGCGGTTGAATACAAATTAAAAACGGTTACGGTTAAACTAAAAGACAGCTTACTGCCCAATACCACTTACTCCATTAATTTCGGTAATGCCATCAGGGACAATAACGAGAACAATCCCCTAAAAGATTTTACTTATCTTTTTTCTACCGGGAATATCATTGACTCTTTAAGCTTAAGCGGGAAAGTGATCATTGCAGAAACGGGCAAGGCCGACAGTACATTAATAGCTATGCTTTACCGCAATGCCGATGATTCGGCTGTTAAAAAAAGAAAGCCCGACTACATGGCCAGGCTCAAAACTGATGGCAGCTTTACATTCACCAACCTCTCCGCAGGCACTTATAAAATTTATGCATTAAAAGACGGCGATGGCGGAAAAACCTATAATGCCAAAACAGAATTATTTGCATTTGCAGATGCGCCGGTAAAAGTTGGGGGAAATACTGCACCGGTAACCTTATATGCTTCCGCCGAAGAAAAAGACACACGCGGCCAGCCCGCTTCTCCGCTTACCAAAGCTGCGGCTGCAGCCATAAAAAAAATAACGTACACTTCGCCTGCAATTACGCAGGGCCAGGGGCTCAATGATAATTTTGAACTTGTCTTCAATAAAGCATTGAAAAAATTTGATCCCGCTAAAATAAAATTAACCGACACTTCGTATAAACCTGTTCCATCTGTCATAGCTGGTATTGACAGCACCAGGAAAAAGATCAGCCTTACTGTAAAATGGCAGGAGGATATGAACTACCGGCTCATCATCGATCCGGCAGCCATCGCTGATTCTTCCGGCAACAGCATTGCTAAAACAGATACACTTCGGTTTACCACCAAAAAAGAGGCCGATTACGGTAATCTGGTTTTACGTTTTAGTAACCTCGACCTTACCAAACATCCCGTATTACAATTTGTACAGGGTGAAGAACTGAAAGGGTCTTACGCGGTCACAACAAATGAATGGAGCAAAAAATTATTCACACCCGGCGAATACGATATCCGCATTTTATACGACAACAATAATAATGGTAAGTGGGATCCCGGTAATTACTCCAAAAAAATACAACCCGAAAAAGTGATCTCCCTTCCACAAAAATTAAGCATCCGTGCCAATTGGGATAATGAACGGGATATCAAATTATAATGCATTGTTCATGGTAAAACGTCGTATTCACCATCTACCATTACTCATTCTTCCTATCTTTGCCACATGGTTTTCTCCTCTACATTACTGGAAAATGCAGTAAACGAATTTGCCAAACTACCCGGTATCGGAAAAAAAACAGCCCTGCGGCTGGTTCTTCACCTTATTAAGCAGGATGCAGGAGAAGTGACACAATTCAGCGACATCATTGCCAAAATGCGGAATGAAATAAAATTCTGTTCCCGCTGCCATAACATTTCCGATAAGGGAATTTGTAATATCTGCAGCAATACGATGCGAAAAAAAGAAATGCTTTGCGTAGTGGAAAATATCCGCGACGTGATCGCCATTGAAAGCACACAGCAATTTAATGGCCTTTATCATGTATTGGGTGGCATCATATCCCCACTGGATGGCATTGGCCCCGAACAGTTAATGATCGATACTTTGGTGCACCGTGTTGAAAAAGAAACTGTGCAGGAGATCATTTTTGCCCTCAACCCCAATATACAGGGCGACACCACCATTTATTATATCAGCAGAAAATTAAAAGCATTCCCCATAAAGATCACCACCATTGCACGGGGCATCGCTTTTGGCGGAGAACTGGAATATGCCGATGAAATGACATTGGCAAAAAGTATCAGTAACAGGATACCGGTTGAAAATTTTATCGTTTCAGGCAACTGAGTATACGATTATTCCCGTTCGGAAGTTGTTTTTCCCTGTTCAGCAGGTTCCCCTCCTTTTATATTCAATCTATTCATAATTTTAATAGACTTCACATGACCCCTAAAACTAAAAGAACGATATTACTCACCGTTCTGGGCCTTATTGCTATAGGCGCAGGTGTAGGCTATTACCTGTATAATAAGCCTCGGCTCGACCCCAATGATGTATCTCCAAAGGCGAAAACAACTTCCATAGAATTATATAAGGAATTTGCTGCTGATAGCATTAAAGCAAAAAAGACATATTCACAGAGGGATGAAGTAATTGAGGTCAGCGGCGTTGTTTCCAGTATTTCACAGGATCCAGGCAAGCCTCCTTATATTCTTTTAAAAACCAATGAGGAAGGTGCTCATGTAAATTGCACGATGAGGGGTTCCGTACAAAATATCAAAGAAGGTGATACTGTTAATCTCAAGGGAATTTGTGTTGGTATGAGCGATGGCGTTCCCGAAATGGGCATTTTAGGAGATGTGAACATGACAGAATGTTATCGCATGAAATAAAAAATATTCATCAGATCATAAAGACAAAACATATGAAAAAATTTCTTTTAACCCTGCTGATAAGCCTTGCATCAATAACCGCAACTCATGCCCAGACTTATATAACCAAGAACGGGAAGATCACTTTCTTTTCCAAAACACCAATGGAAAATATTGAAGCGGTGAACAACCAGGTGGTTAGCGTATTGGACAGCAAAACGGGAGTAATGCAATTTTCTGTTCAGGTAAAGGGCTTCCTTTTTAAAAAGGCGCTGATGCAGGAACACTTTAATGAAGAATACATGCAGAGTGATAAATATCCCAAAGCCACATTCAAAGGAACGATCGCCGGCATCAGTAAAGTGAATTTTGCAAAAGACGGCAATTATGTGGTAAACGTTACGGGCAACCTGAACGTTCATGGTGTAACTAACAAGGTTACTCTTCCAGGCACGATCAGCATCGTGGGAGGAAAACTGAATGCCACCGCAACATTCAATATCCTTTTGGCCGATTATAAGATCGACATACCAAAAATAGTACAGGACAACATTTCAAAGTCGATCGAAATAAAAGTGGATTGCAATTACCAGCCTAAATGATCGGCCAGGTTAATTTAAGTGTATTGTCAAAAGTATCGACATAATGAAGACAAAAAACCTTATACTGTTTTTTCTTTTGATATTGTCTTCATCGTATGCTAATGCCCCAACCC
>JAYWAN010000092.1:0-2056 GCA_043782405.1 Chitinophagaceae bacterium | reverse complement strand
CCGCTGATATCAAGACTATCGCATACCAGAAATGGCTTTCCTGTTCTGCCAGTTTCCAGGTTTGCTTTTACTTTGCTATTAAAATAAACCGTATCGGCGTTAGTTTGGCTTTGTGCTGAGGCTGCAAAAAGAAGCATCAGCAATGGAAAGAGAAATATCTTTTTCATAATTTATTTTTTTTAAAGAGCCCATCGCAAGTATTTTTTGATCATGATATAATTATCTAACGGGCGAAGGCGGTATGCAAAGAGGTAAGTTGGGAATATAAGTTTGCAGAATGTAAGTCTAATTGTCCCTTATTCTCCAGCCTCTGCCAATAGGAATATCGCCGAGTATAAAATCGCAAATGCCTTTAGGCGCATTTCTGAAACTAAAGCTGCCGTCAGCACTGAGCGTGCAGGTTCTTACTGCCGAGAATAAATTTGGCGGAAATACAATTTTACTTCCTCTTTTAAAAAGCGGTTCTGCACCTCCCACAAAAATGACCTTGCCACTTACATTACAATTTTTACAATCTTTTGCAGCATCACTGTTGATACCTTTTGCAGTTACAATCAGCACATCCCCTTTCTTTGTAATGGTAAATTCTACCGAATTTGAATTGATTGATGTCATATCCACGCGATTTATGCGCCTGCCTAATTTTTGGTCATTTTGCGCAAATGCTGAGATAGAAAATAATAATGCGGCGATAATCATGAGTTGTTTTTTCATTGTTTTTAGTTTTATGTTTTTCAATTAATATTTGCAAGCGTTTTATTTTATTATTTAGTTCTGTTATTTGGGATTAACAACCTCCACGTGCACTATTATGTTAGAAACTGTTTTACCGTCCTGTAAACTTGCAAAGCTTACCATGAACCTGCTTCCCTTAACCTTTTCATTTTCCTTTAAACTGCCATCTGGCCCTGTGCTGTAAAAAATATAGGGTGCAGTATTACTACGTGGTACGCTAAACAGGTAGCCCTTATATTTCCGGTCGGTGAAGCAGAGTTGCCATTGGCCCGAAACATTTTTTATGCCTTTGAAAAGCAACTCTGCTTTAATTATTTTCTGTGCCGGGGCATCATTGTTCAGCGTAATAAGCAGTAGGGCCATCGCAAGCATTCTTTTGATCATGCTGTAAATATGTAACAGGAGATGAGGGTATACAAGGGGGATTGTATAGGTATGCAGGTTGGATGTATAGGTATGTAGGCAGGGGGCAGCAGCATTATTAACCTTTGGAAATATTTAACCAAAAAAAAATCCTCACCAGGGATGAGGATCGGAAATCATTTGCTACCGGTGCCAAAGGCTAAAAGTAACCAGGGTATATTTTTGACGGGCTGAAATAACCGCTTCTTGCGTTATCGATCGTTGCATCCATTCTATCCTTTTGACCGGTTGTGAACATATACCTGCAAACACCATAACTGTAATCCATATAATTCATCCACATCATCAAAGGCTTGGTTCTGCAGGTGCTTTTCAATCCTTGTGCAGGGCAGTAGTAATTAGGCCCATTATGCTCAGGCGTATCACTTACAAAATCGTTGCCGCAGGCAGCATCGCCCCAGATATGCCTTAAATTAAGCCAATGCCCTACCTCATGTCCAGCTGTTCTGCCTTTATGATAAGGATGAGCGGGTGTTGATGGGCCAAAGAATTCATAATCATTTACGATTCCATCTGTTTGCACGTTGCCACCCGGAAATTTGGCCCATGAAAGACCTCCCGGTGTATTACACACCCAGATATTTAATTTAGTTGCCGGATCAACCGCATCACTTCCTCCCAGTGCCGAAAATTTCATTGAATCGCTGTGAGCTGGAAATTCCGAAACTGTGGTTGCTACCCTAACAACATTGGTTATATAAAATTCTATCTGGCAGTTAGCCACTTTGCTTAATTGATAACCCGCCAGGTAAACAGAAGGGGAAGCAAGTTCTGCATTGGCTTTGTTAAAGTCTTCATTTAAAACCTGCTGCTGATAAAGAATTGCCGCATCGGTGATAACAGAGGGGTCTATTAGTACAACATGAATAACAACAGGAACATATAATTTCCCGGATAC
>JAYWAN010000091.1:0-14569 GCA_043782405.1 Chitinophagaceae bacterium | reverse complement strand
CATGATGGTGACCAGAATAAAACAGGTGGTGACGCAGGATCGATGTGTTCTACAATTTATGTACCTCCTGTCCTTAACCCCGATATTAATATAACTTATGTAAATGTACCTGTTCCTGGTAATGTGAATACAAATGATAAGGTTCCAACCGGTACAACTTATGGTACTCCGGTACCTGTAGCTGGCAATCCTGCAAGTGGTTCTATCACCATGAATTCAGACGGTACTTATACTTTCGTATCTCCTAACGTTGGTGTTTACCTCTACAGGGTGCCCGTATGTATACCCGGCCAGTCATCTCCTTGTCCAACAACATTATTGACCATTACTGTATTAGGCCCTACGATCACTACCAATCCACCGGTGGCCAATACCGATATCGCCTATACAAAAATAAATACCCCGGTAACATTGAACAGTCTTGCCAATGACAGGGCAGGTAACCCGGGTGGCAGCTTAAACCCTGCAAGTGTTATAGTAACGATCGCACCATTACATGGTACAACAACTGTTAATACTGCAACCGGTGCTGTAACTTATACACCCACAACTGGGTTTGTAGGAACTGATACACTTACCTACAGGGTATGTGATAACAGTACACCTACAGCACTTTGTGCAACGGCAAAACAAATTATTACTGTTAAGAATACAGGGGCTGCCAACAGCACTTTAGCAGCAGACGATTACGCCTATACGCCATTTAATGTGGCAGTAAGCGGTAACGTGAAAACAAATGATACTGATCCGGAAGGCAATACACAGACTGTTGCTACACAAACTACAACAGTAGCTGGAAAAGGCACGTTGGTATTGGCTGCGGATGGCAGTTACACTTTTACACCTGCAACAGGCTATAGTGGCCCTGTATCATTCCCTTACACTACCTGCGATAACGGAGTACCACAGGCCTGCGCCAGTGCTACTTTATATGTATTGGTTCAACCGGCACCGGTTTACAACCCCGACTTTAACGTTACCTATGTGAACGTTCCTGTACCGGGTAATGTAAATACAAACGATATTGTACCGGTTGGAACTACCTATGGTACTTCGCCGGCGTTATTATCGAGCCCTGCCGGTTCAAGCTATACGCTTACGATGAATGCCAACGGTACTTATACATTCACTGGAAATACAGTAGGTGTATACACTTACAATGTTCCTGTGTGCGTGCCGGGCCAGGCATCTCCTTGTCCTAATTCTTTGTTGACCATTACAGTTTTAGGCCCATACATTAATAACAATCCACCGGTAGCCAACACAGATATTGCTTCTACCAAAATAAATACACCGGTAACTTTAAACAGTCTGGCCAATGACAGGGCCGGTAACGCCAACCGCAGCTTGAATCCTGCAAGTGTTACTGTAACTACTGCTCCACTGCATGGCACCACAACTGTTAACACTGCAACAGGCGCAATTACTTATACACCTGCTGCCGGTTATGTTGGCATGGATACACTTACATATAATGTATGTGATAACAATACGCCAACACCACTTTGTGCATCAGCAAAACAGATCATTACTATAAAATCTTCTACTGCGGCAAATTCCACATTAGCAGCAGATGATTATGCCAGCACACCGGTAAACGTAGCGGTAAGTGGTAATGTAAAAACAAATGATACAGATCCGGAAGGCAATACACAAACCGTTGCAACGCAAACAACAACTTTAGCTGGTAAGGGTACATTGGTATTGGCTGCAGACGGCAGTTATACCTTTACTCCTGTGATTGGCTTTACAGGCCCGGTATCATTCCCTTATTCAACTTGTGATAACGGAATACCACAGGCTTGTGCAAGTGCTACCTTATATATCCTGGTATCGCCTCCGCCACCAGTGTTGAATCCTGATGTTAACGTTACTTATGTAAACGTGCCTATACCAGGTAATGTGAATACGAATGATGTGGTTCCTGCAGGTACAACTTATGGCACACCAGTACCTGCTGCAGGTAACCCTGCGGGCGGCAGCATAACACTGAACGGCGATGGCACTTATACTTTTGTATCTCCAAATGTGGGCGTATATGTGTACAATGTACCGGTATGTGTACCATTCCAGTCGTCACCATGCCCAACAACATTGCTCACCATTACTGTATTAGGACCAAATATTCTTACTAATCCACCGGTAGCCAATACAGATATTGCAACAACCAGGGTGAATACACCGGTTAACTTAAACAGCCTGATCAATGACAGGGCCGGAAACTTAGGCGGTTCATTAAACCCAGGCAGTGTAACTGTTGTTGTAGCTCCATTGCATGGTACAACTAGTGTTGCCCCTGCAACCGGTATAGTAACTTATACTCCGGCAGCTGGCTATACCGGAATGGATACACTTACTTATACTGTTTGTGATAATAGCGTACCTGCATTATGTGCTACTGCCAAGCAGATCATTACCATACAATCCAACCCTGTTAACACTACACTGGCGGCAGATGATTATGCCAGCACACCGGTTAACGTAGCGGTAAGTGGTAATGTAAAAACAAATGATACAGATCCTGAAGGCAATGCCCAGACTGTTACTGCCCAAACTAAAACAGTGGCTGGAAAGGGTACCCTGGTATTGGCAGCAGATGGCAGCTATACCTTTACTCCTGTAACAGGTTATAGTGGCCCGGTTAATTTCGTTTATACCACTTGTGATAACGGAGTGCCGCAAGCCTGTGCTAATGCAACCTTGTACATATTGGTACAACCTGCTCGTGTAGTTCCTGACTTTACACCATCAAATGATATTGATGCACTTTCTTTCACAAGGGGAACAGTAGTAAGAGATATGGTGATCAACATCAGTGAAGTATTGAACAGTTCTTCAACCGGCCAGATAGTATTTAATATCAGGAAGATATCAGCGTTCACCATTACTTATAATACAGCGGCTACCAATACGAATGTATTTGGTGGTTCGGTTGTAAGAAATGCTGACTGGGATTTTACAGAGAATGCCAATTTTATCACCTGTACTTTGAAAGCCGGTAAAAATATAACCGGGTTCAACTATTCACCTGTAGGCATCACGATCACGCTGAATTCAGGCATCCCTGTTAATACCAGCCAAAATATAACCGTTACAATTATCACCAATAGTGGTGGGGATAGCAATAGTGCAAATAACCAGGCTGTAACGACGATAACGGCTAACTAAAATATTTAATTATTTAAATTAAAGATCATGAAAAAATTATGTTTGGTGCTTTTCTTAGGGTTATTGGTAAGCTTTGAAAGCATAGCGCAGGCGCCTGCAGCTGATCCCGATGTTAATATTCTGATGTCACCGGCATCGATGACATTAAACAGCAACGGTATCTTAAGTATCAGTACCTGTAACAACGGTAATCTTGATATAGTCGCTAATTCACTGCGGATCACGGTCTCTGTAGGTGTTAATGCCGAAATACTCGGCCTTGCTCCGGGATCTGATGCAAGGTGGACCGTATTAACTTCTACTACAGGTACAAATAATACTTATAGTTTAAAGAATACTAACGGCACAATGACGCAGATAGCTGGCGTAAATCCATGTGCTACAATTAACCTGATCGTTAAAGGCACAGTAGTAGGTTCTGCTACTCCTTCAACCATTACGGGTACAATCGGGTATATTGCTGGACCTAATCCATTACTTCCCGGTAATGCACCAAGTTCATCACAGGGAAATTCATCCACTGCCAATGATAATTCAACAACCAGCCTGACAGTTACGGCAGGACCTCCACCGCCAACCTGCTCGGCTAATCAATTATTTTTGAATCCGCCGGTGAATACTGATTATTTCGGTGGTTTTGAATCAGGTGCTAACAATTTCGGAGTTTGGGTTCCAGGTGATAATTCAAAGTTCTCCGCAGGAACAGCTTTGGCAGCTGCACAGTACACTATTACAAGTTCACCCAACCTGGTAAATTTTGCCAATGCAATGTATCCTCCTTTGGGTGGTAATAATCAAATGGTGATAAGCAGCCCAACAGCTGGTACTGCAGTATGGTACCTGCTTGATACCTCATTGAAAGTAGGTGCACAACAGTATGGTTTTATCACACAGAACAGTTCTTTCTTTAAAGTTAATATCTCTAAACTGAATACAGGTACTAATCCCGTAGTAAGGCTGAAATTCTATGATGTAGAAAATCCTGCCAATATTTATGGTGATGTTACAGCTACCATTTCAGCAGCTCCCGGCACATGGACAGAAGTGTCGAATTTCCTGGTTATTGATGGAGCACATAACAAAGTGACTAAGAAAATACGCATAGACGTTATTTCAGTGAATGGTGTAGGATTCAGTCTAGATCAAATGTGTGCATCTCTGCCATTGAATGGCCCTGCACCTATATCATTATTGAACTTTAATGCAACGAAACAAACAAATTCAGTTCAGTTAAGCTGGCAAACCACTTCAGAGATCAACAGCAAGAATTTTGAAGTACTGCGCAGCCAGGATGGTATCAACTGGACAAGTATTGGTACAGTTGCAGCTTCGGGAAACAGCAGCACACAAAAGAGTTATGGTTTGGTGGATAACAGCCCTTCAAAAGGTACCAATTATTATCGCCTGAAACAATTTGACCTGGATGCAAGGTATTCACTGAGTGATATCCGCATCGTAATATTTGGTAGCACAGGCGGAATTAAAATATTGCCAAACCCAGTAGTAGACAGGGTCTATGTTACCACTACCGGAACGATAAATTTGCAATCAGTAGTAGTATATAGTGCTGAAGGTAAGCAGGTTCAACGTTTCGAAAGTTTTGCTTTAGGAAATGGAATCGACATGAGCAGGTATGCAGCCGGAACTTATATGCTGAAGATCACCGATCAGCAGGGAAATACTGAAGTGAGAACTATATTTAAACAATAAATTTTATTCATACGAATATTTAAAATTGTAGATAACCAAGCACAAACAAAAGACGTCCCCCGCCTTAACCGGGGGGCTCTTTTTTTGGTACCTATCTATGGCCAGCCGGTTTTACCTGAAAATATTTATTTTTTTAAAATGCTGATAATAAGATACTTATATTAGTTTTGAAAAAATAATCCTAAAAAAATAAGAAAATGTTTGGAATTGTAGAATCTGTTTCTATATATTTGTATCCCCTAACATAGTAATTTTACCATCTTTCACGTGTTTTCTCCCTCAACTTGACAAGGTTGCTGATTCGTATTTTTATCAACAATTAATCGTCGTTAACAAAGCATTAATCAAGATTTCAGTTCTGCTAATGGTACCCATTCCAATCAGATCCGGAATATACTGATCAGGCTCTGTTGGCAAAATTTAAAATCTATCCAATATTCTTTTATTTTTTGAAAGACCAGAAGCTTAACTATCCGAGAGGATAATAACTCTGAAAGAAAATAAAATGAATAATTCTACCCATAAGGGAAAAAAAATTCTCCGTGAATGTTCCGCAGGTCTTCTCAAGCCTGCTGTATGTGCATTTGTGGTATTTTTATTTTCAGCCTTCTCCCATATCAATGCTCAAAATGCTGTAGGCAAACAAAACACTTCGTTCAAGCCAAATACCATTAAAGCCCAGGTTAATAGCAATTCCGCTTCAAAAGCAATAAGTTCCATCGGTGATTATGTGTGGATCGATCTTAATGATAACGGACTGCAGGATAAAGGAGAACCCGGTGTTGCCAATGTACTGGTTGTACTGTATGATTCCCTGTTGAACAGCCTGGCTACCCGGTACACTGATAATAACGGGCATTATTCATTTGACACGGTGCCTATCCCTGCCGGTGGTGACAGGTCGTTCATGGTAGGATTCTATAATATACCTCCCGATTACGCATATACGAAATTTGTGGAGGATAGTATGTACCTTACTGTAAACAGTAAACTTAATCCCATTACGGGCAGAACCAAACTGTTCAGCCTGCACTCGGGTGTTTCCCGTAAGGATATTGACGGAGGAATAAAAAGTGCACCGGGTATCATACTGCCGTTGACCATCGACCAGTTCAACGGGGCTTATTCCAATGGTTTTATACAGTTAAAGTGGACAACATTCACCGAGATCAACGTTGATCATTTTGAAGTGGAAAGAAGCATCGATGGTACAAATTTCCGTCAGATAGGCCGTATAGAAGCTTTGGGTAATAACAGTGGCAATATGAGTTATACTTTCTCGGACCTGATGGCAGACAAAGGATCAAATTTTTACCGCCTGGTGATGATCGATAATGAAGGTAATTACACCTACAGCAAAGCCATTACCGTAAGCGTAGAAAATAAAGGCATCAGTGTAATGGTTGTTTATCCTAATCCGTTCAGTAAACGTGTGGTAGTGAAGATCAGCAGTGAGAAAAATTCCGAGCAGATCACCATCCGTATTGTTAATAATGAAGGAGTTGTTTTAAGGACTCAACAGGCCGAAGTGATGCGTGGAGAAAATAATATCACCATCAAACAGGTGGATGAATTACCCGGAGGCATTTACTTCCTTGAAGTTCTTGCAGAACACCGCAGTATGAAAACGAAGTTGATGAAACAGTAAAATCGCTTATCTCTTATATTTAAAAGCCCTGCAGTTGTACCTGTGGGGCTTATTTATTTTATCCATCACCTTTAAATGCTCAGCTAAACTTTTTGATGAAAGCACCTGTTTTTATTGCGGCATTAAAATATCCCGCCAGTTTATTGATCACGCCTTCTACCAATGCATCGGGGCAACTTGCTCCGCTGGTGATGAGGATCTTCACGGGTTGTTTTAGGGGTAGAAAACCTTTAGTCTGCTTTTCAAGTTTTTGGTGAAGGTCATAATGCAGTATTTCATCGGGAGAAATAATTTTATCTTCATCATTAATAAAATAAGTGGGTAATCTTTCCTCGCACAATTCTACCAAGTGTGAAGTATTACTGCTGTTATACCCGCCTACCACGATGGCAAAGTCGGCTTCAGTTTCGAGTAAACCATAAACGGCAGACTGGTTATCGTTGGTGGCATAGCACAAAGTATCTCTGGTATCAGCAAAATGTTTGTCTACAGTGCTTTCATCCAGTCCATATTTTTTTATCATCACCTGTTTAAAAAAATCCGCAATGTCCTGTGTATCGCTAGCCAGCATAGTTGTTTGGTTAACAACGCCCACCTGTTGCAGGTCTTTTTCCACTTCAAAGCCATTGGAATATTTTCCGGCAAAGCGGGAATAAAAATCATCCACTTTATTTTCACCGGTAATGTATTCGCCCAATACAACGGCTTCGGCCATATCATTTACAATAACAGCCGGTGCAGCTTTAGCGGCCCGGGAAAATGTGGCCCTTGTTTCTTCATGCGTTGGTTTACCATGAACAATCACGGTATAATTTTTTTTGGCGATCTGCTCACTTCGGTTCCACACTTTTTCTACAAAGGGACAGGTGGTATCATATCGCTGAATGGGGATTCCTATTGCGCGCAGTTTTTCTTCTATGGCCAGCGTAGTGCCAAAAGCGGGGATGATGACTACATCATTTTTTGAAAGTGACTCAAAGGGGATCAGCTGCTTGCCATAAGTATCCTGTAAAAATTGTACGCCCCTATCCTGCAGGTCGGCATTCACCTGCGGATTATGTATCATTTCACTCAATAGAAAAATGCGTTTACCCGGATTTTCATCAATGGTCCTGAAGGCAATTTCAATCGCATTTTCTACACCATAGCAAAAACCAAAATGGCGGGCAAGATAAAGTTGGAGTGGCCCAAAATCGAGCAGGGTAGGACTGAAATCTTTTTTCATTTTATCCTCCTGCCTTCTTTTATTTTTTACAGCAGCAATTAAAGGGCTGCGGTAAATGATGGGGACATTAAACTGTTTCATAGCAGTTGCAAAGGTACAATGTATCGGGCGTTTTAAATGATTTGGCATTTTCTGGTAATGCCTCCTTAAATTTGGTTCAATAAAGAAAACCGGGATAAGCATGAATGATAAACAATATAAAAAATCTCCATGGATAGGATCTACTACTGTATATGAAGTAAATATCCGGCAATACACTAAGGAAGGAACATTCAATGCATTCGTACCCGAACTTCCCCGGTTAAAAGATATGGGTGTGGAAACCCTTTGGTTCATGCCCATTACGCCGATATCACAAAAAAATAAAAAGGGAAGCCTGGGAAGTTATTATGCCTGCAGTGATTACACTTCGGTTAATCCCGAATTTGGTACTGCAGCTGACCTTAAAAACCTGATTGACCGGGCACATACGATGGGCTTTAAAATAATTATGGACTGGGTGGCCAATCATACGGGGTGGGATCATGTTTGGACAAAAACTAACCCGGAGTTTTACCAGGCAGATGCTGCAACAGGAGATTTTAAAATGGCGAGTGGTATGGAAGATATCATTGAACTTGATTTTAAAAACCCGGCTTTGCGAAAAGCCATGATTGATGCCATGCAATATTGGGTAAAAAATTATGGCATTGATGGTTTTCGTTGCGACCTTGCATTTTGGGTTGAACTTGATTTCTGGAAAGAGGCGAGAACAGCATTGGAAAAAACTGCAACAGTTTTCTGGCTGGGCGAGTTTGATCCATTGGAAAACCGGGCATATGCCGAAGTTTTTGATGCCGGTTATACCTGGACCTGGATGCATAAGACAGCGGAATTTTATAAAGGAACTGGAAGTTTGGATAATTTAAAACTAATACTACAACAATACCAACAGGTTTGTGGTACAGGACATATACCCGCCTGGTTTACCAGCAATCATGATGAGAACAGCTGGAATGGAACGGAATATGAAAAATATGGCGATATGGCCAGAAGCCTTGCTGTATTCAGTTTTACCTGGGATGGCCTGCCGCTGATCTACAGCGGACAGGAACTGCCCAATACAAAACGCCTTGAATTTTTTGAAAAGGATACCATCACATGGAACGGGAATAATACCCTGCATGGGTTTTACAAAATTTTATCGTCCCTGAAAAAAAATAAACAGGCACTGCTGGCTGGTGATAAAAAAAACACTACGCATTTATTAAAAACGGTTGCCAATGAAAATTGTTTCGGTTACATTCGTGCAGCCGAAAATGATGCTGTGCTGGTGCTGTTGAACTGGAGTAATGAAAAGATAAGTTTCGGGTTGGCAGATGAAGCGGTTTTTGGTAATTACACTAATGTATTCAGCGGGGCAGAAAATTCTTTTAATGCGGATAGCTTTTTTGAAATGGGTCCATGGGAATTCCTGGTCTATGAAAAAAAATAACGAATACCCAGTTACACATAATTTATATTCCTCACCATCAAAACAATTAAAAATGAAAACAAAAATGCTAACTGTGCTTTCAGCTTTTGTATTAAGTGCGATACTATGGAGTTGTAACGGTTCTAATTCGAGCGGCGAAGCGGTAGATCTCAAATTTAATCTTGATAAGGGTAAGACCTATGTGTATAGTATGAAGACACATTTTGATATGAATGTGGAAGTGATGGGTAAAAAAATGAATACCGGCGGCGATGTGGATTTTGGATTTAACATGAAAGTGGATGATATAGATGCGCAGGGTAACAGGCTCTTGACAGATACCTATGATGCCATCAGGTTCAAAGTAAGTGCAATGGGAATGGATATGGGCTATGATTCGAAAAATGTTGGTGACACCACAAAGGAAAACATGATGTCGGGTATGTTTAGGAAGATCTTTGGCGGCATGATGGGCAAAGTTTTTAAAATGACAATGTCGCCGAAGGGGGAGATTACAAAAATTGAAGGCCTCAAGGAAATGGTGCAATCAATGTCGGAGCACCTGGATATACCTGAAAACATGAAAGACAAAATGCAACAGCAGATGCAGCAATCTTTCAGTGATGACCAGATCAGGCAGAGTTTTCAACAAGGCTTTGGTTTTTATCCTGATAAACCTGTGAAAGTTGGAGATACCTGGGATAAAGACATGGAAAGGAATATGAATAATATGTCGATGGCCATAAAATCCAAATACAGTGTAAAGGAAATAACAGCCAACAGCGTATCACTGGGGGTAACAGGAACGGTTACAACTGCCGGGAAAGACTCGACTGCGATAACGGGTTTGGATATGAAGGGTGATACCAAGGGTACCATGGATATTGACCGTGCAACAGGCCTGGCAAAAAAAGGAACCATGGAAATGAATATGAAAATAACCACACCGGGTTTATCTTCGCCGATGGATATGAAAGCAACGATCACGATAGAAGGCAAGCAACAATAAAATATTAAGGAACCACAAAGTGAAAGCCCCCGGTTCTACCGGGGGCTTTATTATTTTACAGGAATGGGATTATTCCTCACCCAAACTGATCGGGTATTCGTATACACCGTCATAGCCGGGATAAAAACCACTGATGGTAATAGTTTTATTTGTACCGATCGCTGCTTTAAGCTCTTCTGTACTCTTTACATCTTTATCGTTTACTTTTAAAATAACAAAACCGTCCTTCATACGGGTCTGGTCATTTAAAGCGCCTTCGTTTATCTTTTTAACTACAACACCACCCGGGACGCCGTATTCCTTTGCTTTTTTTACATCCAGGTTGACAAAGTCGGCCCCAAGACTTTCGAGTGCTGTATTACCCTTTACCACTTCGGTGGTGCCTGCAGTATTTTTGAGAATAACGGAAACGGTATTTTCGGAACCATTGCGCAAATAGGTCACAGGAACCTTATCACCCGGCTTGTGGCTGCTGATTAGTTCCTGCATCTCGGCACCGCTGTTTACGGTAATACCATCTATTTTCTTCAGCACATCACCTTTACGTATACCCGCAGCATAAGCGCCGCCACTGGTAGGTACTTCAGATGCATAGATTCCTTCTGCATTAGTGGGGATGCCAATTTTCTTTTTTTCTTCTTCTGTATAATCACTTGCATTTACAAAACTTACACCAAGAAATCCGCGTTGCACGGTTCCAAATTTCATCAGGTCGTCTACTACTTTTTTTACAATATTCACGGGTATTGCATAAGAGTAACCCGAATAATAACCGGTAGGGGAAGCGATGGCAGAGTTTACACCGATCAGTTTGCCATCTGTATTGATCAGGGCTCCACCGCTATTGCCCATATTAACCGCAGCATCTGTTTGTATGAATGATTCAACTGCTCCCTGTGGATTTCCGTTCTTGTCTTTATTTAATCCTAAACTCCTGGCTTTGGCGCTAATGATACCTGCAGTTACTGTTGTCTCCAGGTTCAAAGGATAACCAATAGCTAAAACCCATTGCCCGATCTTTACATCATCAGAATTGCCATATAATAAAAAAGGTAATCCGCTGGCTTCTATTTTTATAACAGAGAGATCATAGGAAGGATCTGTGCCGATAACTTTTGCTTTATACGTTTTTTTATTGCTTAAAGTGACGGTGATCTCATCTGCATTTTCCACCACATGATTATTGGTAACAATGTACCCGTCGTCGCTGATGATAACACCCGAGCCACTTGCCCTTTGCTCCGGAATAATATTACCGCGTTGCCCGAAAAATTGCTGAAAAAAATCATCATTACCCAGGAGGTCGCTGAAAGGATTCTGTTGCTGCTTGCGGGGTAAATTATTACTTACCTGTTTGGCGTTTGTCTTTGTTTTGATGTGTACTACCGCTGGTGTTGCAGCGGCGGCCGGAGCTGTGAAATCAAGTGTGTTGCCGGGAGGATTATTCCCATCAACAAGCCCGGCATATTTGTAGTTCGTTGGAACTGTACCTGCTTCCTGCCCGGCATAAGTATTATTCTTTTTAACGAATGTGCCATATCCCCAGATCATTGCAAGGGTCGTTGTGGCACTGATGGCTACTGTGAATAAGACTTGCTTCATTTTCATTTCGTGTAGATTTTATTGTTGATACAAAATTAGTAATGTTTTTTCAGCATACAGAGCAAACTCTATACCTGTCTGCACAAAATAACGAAGCCCTGACAAATTGAGATTTACCTCCTGCCATCTTTAACAATTAATTAGGAAGGGTTTCGTAGATTAAAAAAGCGATGGTTGAAGGATAAGCATACAATCCTGGCGAATATCCATTTGCATCCCGGTTATTGAATAGGAAGTTTACCCTTGCAACCTGCGTTTGTGCTACAACGCCAATAAGAACTGCATAGTATCTACACCATCTGCATAATCCATTAATCGTGGTGACTGTGCCTGGCCAAATGGGATTTCACCCTGTCCCACGATACACTGTATATCTTCATCTTTTTTTAGTGTTGCTATTAATGCTTCCCGGTCTTCGTAGAAACTATAATTCAATACACTGATGGCTGAAAAAATGGCAGTATTCTCGAGTAATAAAACAGATCCATTGGTCATGTAAAATACATTGTTCAATAATGCAATTGATAGCTGGTAATCATAATTGTTTTTGTACTTGTGGTGGTCGCCGAAATATTTATAGCGGTCGAATGCTTTCAGCAGGGGTACAAAATCATAGCCGGACGGAACAAATAGTTTGGTAACATTCCTGCAGCCCAATCCAAAATAAAGATGGATATCATCCGATAAACTGTTCAGTTCCCCTGCAGTTTCTTTACCCGTTAACACTGCTACAGCGGTACGGTTACGGCGGATGATATGTGGGTACCTGGAAAAATACTGTTCAAAATACCTTGCCGAATTATTGCTGCCGGTAGCAATATACGCATCGCATCCTTTGAGCATTTCTGCAAATGAAATATAATGTTGCACGGTGATATCCCATTCTACCAGTTTTTCTACTATATGCTTCAACAGCACATCATCTTTTGAAGAAAGTTTTATGGTTTGCCGGTGCCCGCTGATGAACACACATAAAAGATCATGGAAACCAACGAGGGGGATATTTCCCGCCATTACCAGGCCGATATTTTTTCCGCCGATATTATCATCCAGGTGATAATGTGCGGCCCATTGCTGTAGTTTCTCTTTTTCTAAAAAAGCCGACACGATGTTTTCCATTGCGAGGTCGATGAATTGGGGGATAAACCAACCGTTATGTATTGCAGCTTTTGCTTTTACTGCCTGCCACTCTTCCCCGTTTTCTTTAAAATATTTTGATAACTCAACTAATAATTCAATTCGATTTTGTAAATTCATATTGTTATTATTAAATTGCACTTGTCCCGACTGAAAGTCGGGATATAAAAACAAAATTACGACAGATGGCAATAAAGATCACAGAAGAATGTATAAACTGCGGAGCCTGCGAGCCCGAGTGTCCCAATAATGCAATTTATGAAGGCGGTGTGGAATGGGCCGTTGCCGATGGCACTACCGTAAAAGGCATGTTTACGTTGATGGACGGAACACAGGTTGATGCCGATCAGCGCAATGCACCGGTTAGTATGGATATCTATTATATCACACCAAATAAATGTACAGAGTGCCAGGGATTTCATGAAGAGCCGCAATGTGCTGCGGTTTGCCCGGTTGACTGTTGTGTACCAGATGATATGTACAAAGAAACAGTTGACGACCTGATGGCAAAGAAGGACAGGATGCATATATAGGTGCAATAAATTTTTTGATCCGCTTCGGCGGGTATACAGGCAGGTGATATTTCCTGCTACAGTGGCGAGGGTATCTAAAACATACTTTCGCCTTTTTGTATGGTTGATCATTTATAAGATTGCTTATGAAAAAAAATTTACTTTTTGGTATCGCATTGCTGTCCCTGTGTTCCTGTAATTTTTTTGGAAAGAAAAAGGATGCAGAAAGCAGTGATGATAAAATGAAAATGATGGACACCGACCGGGCATTCTCCAGGCTTAGCGAGCAAAAGGGAATGAAGAATGCTTTCCTGGAATATATCGACAGCAATGGTGTATTGCTTCGCCCCGATCATCTTCCCCTGCTGGGAGCTGATGCGATCGATTTTCTCATTCAGCAAAATGACAGCAGTTTTACTTTAAAATGGGAACCCAAGTCTGGTATAGTGGCAAAGTCCGGCGAGCTCGGTTATACTTACGGGGTTTATGTTTTGCGGCCTGCTACAAAAGACACCCTTATCTATGGCAACTATGTAAGCATCTGGAAAAAACAGTCGGATGGCAACTGGAAATTTGTGCTTGACACCGGTAATGAAGGGATTGGTAACACCGAATAGTTGAAACTATGTTAAACTGTTTAATTTAAGGCCTGTTAAACCTTCAATAGAAAACTATATTTCGTTTCTTTGCCTAAACAACCCTGCTCAACCGAATGAAGAAAAAGATCGCCCTGGTTACCGGAGGTTATTCTGGGGAAGCCGTGATATCTTATAAAAGCGCCCTTGCCATTGAAAAGAATATTGATGCCGACAAATGGGATCATTATAAAATTGACATAAATCCCGATGGATGGTTCTACCTGGCCCCGGGTGATGAAAGATTCCCTATCGATAAGAATGATTTTTCGGTAACTGTTAATGGTGCTAAAATAAATTTTGATGCGGTATTGATTGCCCTGCACGGAACACCGGGCGAAGACGGGAAATTGCAGGGCTATTTTGATTGCTTGAAAATACCTTACTCCTCCTGCGATGCTGCAACGTCTGCACTTACTTTCAATAAACGATATACGGTTGCTGTTGCTTCATTTGCCGGGATGCATGTA
>JAYWAN010000090.1:0-5473 GCA_043782405.1 Chitinophagaceae bacterium | reverse complement strand
CATGTTCCTGCATATTAACACACAGGCGTTCTGCACGGCGGCAGATGCAACGGGTAACATGCGCAGTGGAAACGGCAACATGCCCGCCGGGGAGAATGAACGACTTCATTGGCGATAATTCTTCATTCATCTTATCAATTTCATTTTCCAGTAATACCACATCTGCTTCTTTAAGGTCGGGGATCTTCATCAATGGTTCCTTGTCGGGGTCACAGGCAAGTGCTGAGCCGATGGTAAATAAACGGTCTTGTATCTCTTTTAAAATTGTCTTTGTATGCTCATTGCTGAAGTGATCACCTGTTAAACCAATGTAGGAATTCAGTTCATCTACTGTACCATAAGCTTCAATGCGTATATGATTTTTGGGAACTTTTGTTCCACCGATCAGACTTGTTTTACCGAGGTCGCCCGTCTTGGTATATATCTTAGATGCCATTATCCTTTATTGATTGCGTTACTTAAAATTATTCAAAACAAAATAAAGCAAAATTCGTTGAAGAAGCTCTTTTTAAACAGATACCGCAGCGATAAGTGGATTTTTGTTGATCACGTCTGTTTCAATTAATCCATCCTTTAACCTTATAATGCGGTGGGCAAATTTAGAAATGTCATCTTCATGTGTTACCAGGATCACGGTATTGCCATCAGCGTGTATCTTACCCAGGATATCCATTATTTCATAAGATGTTTTTGAATCAAGGTTGCCCGTAGGTTCATCTGCAAGAATGATCGATGGATTATTGATCAATGCCCTTGCAATTGCCACACGCTGGCATTGGCCGCCACTTAGTTCATTGGGTTTGTGTTGGCTGCGGTCATCCAGTTTTACTTTATCCAGTACAGCCATTGCCCTTTCCATTCTTTCTTTTTTACCAATACCGCTGTAAATCAAAGGTAATGCTACGTTTTCAACTGCGGTCAGGCGTGGTAATAAGTTAAACTGCTGGAACACAAATCCGATCTCTTTGTTGCGTACTTCTGCAAGGTCATTATCGGGCATTGCGCTCACATCTTTCCCATTGAGGATGTACTTTCCGCTTGTTGGGGAATCGAGGCAACCGAGTATATTCATTAAGGTGGATTTACCCGAACCGCTTGGTCCCATCAATGCCACGTATTCATTCTTAAAAATATCCATGTTGATGTTTTTCAGCACTTGCAGTTCCTGTTTGCCGAGGTAATAATTTTTACAGATATTTTCTAAATGAATGATGCCCTGCATAAAAAGATTTAATGGTTTCTTTATTTATTGGTCTTCTTAACCCTTAAACGTGCTGAACGGCTTAAACGGGTTTAAACCTATCTCTTTATCACTTTCGGTACTTTAAAAAACTGCCCATCATGTACAGCTGCATTTTTTAATCCGTCTGCAGTACTGATGCTCCCTTGCACCTTATCTTCCCGCAGTACATTGATATTTTCGCTTACGTGCAATAAAGGTTCTACACCTGTTGTGTCCAGTTCGTTCAGCTTTTCCACAAACTGTATCATGCGTTGCAGGTCATTTTTGATGTCTTCTTTTTGTGCTTCATCAAAATGTAGCCTTGCCAGATTGGCCAGTTTTTCTACCATTGCATCATTTACTTCCATTGAACAAATATAGTTGATAGTTCGCAGTTGATAGATAGCAGTTGGCAACCGATCAATGACAATTATGAGTGGGAAATTGGTGACTGCCAACTGCCAACTGGGTAGTTTTCTTATCTTCGCGTCCTTATGAGTGGTAAAAAAGCAATAGTAATGAGTGGTATCCGCCCTACGGGTTTCCTGCACCTGGGAAATTATTTTGGGGCTGTACGCAATTATGTAAAAATGCAGGAAGAATTTGACTGTTATTTTATGGTAGCCGATCTGCATGCGTTAACTACACATCCTGATACAAAGGAGCTGAAAGCAAATGTGCACCGTGTTTTAGCTGAGAATATTGCCTGTGGGCTCGATCCAGATAAAGTAGCTCTATACTGCCAAAGTCATATTCATGAAACTGCAGAGTTGTACCTCTACCTAAATATGATGGCCTATAAAGGCGAACTGGAAAAGACCACCACCTTTAAAGAAAAAGTACGATTACAACCGGAAAACGTGAATGCCGGTTTATTGACTTATCCAGTTCTGCAAACAGCCGATATCATTATTCACCGTGCACAATATGTACCCGTGGGTAAAGACCAGGAGCAGCACCTGGAAATGGCAAGGAATTTTGCCAACAGGTTCAATCACCGTTATGGTGAAGTTTTTCCTGAACCCAGCGCATTCAATTACAACCAGGAATTGATAAAAGTACCCAGTCTAGATGGCACAGGAAAGATGAGCAAGAGTGAAAATCAGCTGGCTACCTTATACCTTGCAGATGATGATGAAATGATCAGGAAGAAAGTTATGAAAGCCAAAACAGACAGCGGGCCTACTGAGGAAAATTCTGCCAAACCCGATTATATCGAAAATGTTTTCAGCCTGATGAAACTGGTTTGTATTGATGAAGTGACCAGTAAATACGAAGCCGATTATAATAACTGTACCATTCGTTACGGCGACCTGAAAAAGCAGTTGGCAGAAGACATGGTGAAATTCATTAGCCCCATCAGGCAAAGGGCGGAAAATATCCTGAATGATGCTGCCTATCTTAAACAGGTGATGGAACAGGGTGCCGAAAAAGCCAATAAGAGCGCTGCCGCTACCATGCAGTTGGTAAGGCAGGCCATGGGACTTAATTATTATTGATAAAAAAAATCACAAATGCTGAATTATAAAGGGGAATACGTATTTTTAAAAGTTCATAGTTTTCAATTTAGTACTTAGCATTTTTCAGTTTATGGCAAAAACAAAAAAACCAAAACATATTGCAGTTGCCGGGAATATTGGTGCCGGCAAGACTACCTTAACAGAAATGCTGAGTAAGCATTATAAATGGATACCGCAGTTTGAAGACGTTGACCATAATCCTTACCTCAATGATTTTTATGAAGACATGCCAAGATGGAGTTTTAACCTGCAGATATATTTTTTGAACAGCCGGCTTAACCAGTTGTTGGAAATACATCGTGGTACCGAGACCGTTATACAGGACAGGACCATTTATGAAGATGCGAATATCTTTGCACCCAACCTGCACGATATGGGCCTGATGGGCAAAAGAGATTTTGATAATTACTATAAATTCTTTGAAACATTGAAGACGATGGTACAGCCACCCGACCTGCTGATCTACCTGAAGGCTTCGGTTCCTACGCTGGTAGCACAGATACAAAAAAGGGGCAGGGAGTATGAAGAGAATATCCGGCTGGATTACTTAAAGAAGCTGAATGAATTCTATAATAACTGGGTAGAGAATTATAAGGAAGGTCCATTACTGATCATCGATGCGGATAAAAATAAATTTGCCGAGAACGAGGAGCATTTGGGGCAGATCATTACGAAGATAGATGGAACTTTGTTTGGATTGTTTTAATCGTCAATAGTGAATGATGGTCTTTAACTAGCAGACTGCTATTGATTGTTGGCCATTGCAGTAGTTCAATCAATTAACGAATTCTTCATCGCATAAAAAACCAGTCCTACTGAATTTTTTACCCCAAAGCGTTCCATCAATCGGTCTTTGATGGCCTCTACTGTTCTTGCGCTGATATCCATTTTAAGGGCAATTTCCGCCGCAGTAAATTCCATGCAAACCAGGGTAAGCACTTCTTTTTCCCTTTCACTTAAAACAACTTCGGAGGTCAGGGTAGGATTAAATTTTTGTTTGGAATAATTCTTTTTGATAAGCACTTTATTCACGAAGGGGTTCAGGTAAAACCCGGTACGCATTACGTCCATGATAGCTTTTTTGATCTCGGCGGGTTCGGTACTTTTCAACAAATAACCTGCTGCGCCACAGTCCATCAGGTGGCCTACAAAGCGTTCATCTTCGTACATGGTGAGGATGATGACCCTTATATCCGGAAAGTTCTTGGTGATCAGTTTAGTTGCATCAATACCATCTTTGATGGGCATTTTAAGGTCGCACAAAACCACATCAGGCATCGATTCCGGGATTTTGGCCAGCAGGTCTTCTCCATTTTCGGCCTCCATTACAAATTTGATATTGGTATAGGGCCGCATGGAAAGGATTACACCCTTCCGGAAGATCTTGTGATCATCAGCAATAGCAACCTTTATTTCGCTCATATATTGATTTAATGCTACAGTAAAATTACGGAAAGAAAATTCAATTTATTAATTGAATTGCAGGAATGTATAGTGGGGTAATTAAATAAGCGCTTCCCTTGGTACTTCTAAAGTAACCTTATAATAAGTATGGCTGGGATCTATTTCAAAAAATATCCTTCCCCTTAGCACTTTCATACGGCTGGCAATATTTTTAAGGCCAAGTCCAAGGGCACTGTGGTTCAGTTTTTCAAAATCTGCCTGTACAATACCGGTGCCATCGTGGTGCAGGCGGAAATACATATTGTTGCCACTGTTATTTTGTGTAAGGTGAATAAAACCTGCATTGCTATGTTTAATGATATTGTTCACCAGTTCCTGTATAATACGGAACACCAGTAATTCCTGGTCCACTTTAAGGCGTGTGCGGTAATCATGGAAACGGGCACTGGCGTTAAGGCTGCCGCTGCCGCTTATTTTTTGAAAAAGATCGGTGGTGGCACTTTCCAGTCCAAAGTTCTTGAGTGTAGGCGGCATCAGGCTATGACTGATGTTCCTGATCAGCAGGATGGCGTCGTCAATGATCTGTTTGGCACTGTAGATACTTTGCAATTGCTGGGCTTTTTCCTGGTTCACCAGGTTCTCATTCAGGTAGAGCCTTGCTGTAGCTAATAGTGGGCCGGCATCATCATGCAGGTCGGCAGCGATACGATTACGTTCTTCCTCCTGGAAACGGATAGAGGCATTAAGTAAGATCTGTTGTTTCTCTTCTTCCAACCTTTTTAATTCACCATTGTAACGGATTACTTTTCGCTGGTGATAAATTACAAACCCAACTATACCGATGGCCAAAGTAAGCATGCCCAGTGTTCCTAAAAACATTAAGGGAGAAATTCCGGAAGGGCTTTGCACTTGTAAAAAATACATTTTTGAGGCTGCTAGTTTTGGTTGTTAAACGGATAAAAATTATCAAAAGGGGATTCTATTGATCCTCCATTTCTCGAATCTTTTTGATCATTAAATTTCATAATTATTGTTAGCGCAAGAAATACATTTTTAAAAATATTAAACGAACTGTAAATATGTAAATACTGATCCCTAAAACTTGGATTATCCCTCATCGTATTAGAGTAAAGAAATAAAAAGAAATTGCCTGCGAAAAAAATAAAAAGAATAGCGGCTATCCAGAATATCTTTGATTCGTATAAAGAAACTTGTATGTCATATTTAATTTTTTCAAAGAAAAAATACAAAAGCAAGACCAGCATTAATAGGCTTTCTAAGATAGCAGGATCGAATCCAAAAATAATTTTACTACTGACTATGTAGT
>JAYWAN010000089.1:0-14613 GCA_043782405.1 Chitinophagaceae bacterium | reverse complement strand
AATGCGTTGCTTCTGCCCGCCACTGAGTGTAACCCCCCGCTCTCCTATCATCGTATCATAGCCTTCCCGGAATTTTTCTATCTCTTCGTGTACGCTTGCCTGTTTTGCTGCTTTTACAGTCATGGCCGGTGTTGCATCATCGAGGCCAAAACGGATATTATTGCTTACCGTCTCACTGAATAAAAATATATCCTGCGGTACATAACTGATCTGCGTATGCAGGTAACCGGTATCAATCTTGTTGACCGGTACACCATCATACATTACGACCCCCTTTTGCGGTTTGTACATGTGCAGGAGCAATTGGGCAATGGTGGATTTACCGCTGCCCGTCCTGCCTACAATGGCAATTTTTTCTCCTGCGTTTACCTGGAGGGAAAAATCATTCAGTGCATGGATACCCGTATGCGGGTAGGTAAAATCAGCATTGACAAATGAAATATTACCCGACAGGGCCGGCCGCATATTTTCCGGCGAATTTTTTATCATGGGCTCGGTGTGCAGGAATTCATTGATCCTTCTTTGTGAAGTGGCCGCACGTTGGGTCATACTGGCCGTCCATCCGATGGCACTGACCGGAAAGGTTAGCATCTGGATATACATTACAAATTCTGCGATCCTGCCTACAGTTGCACCGGGTACATGGTTCACCACATCAAGTGCGCCAACCATGATGGTCACCAATGTGCTCAGCCCGATCATCAAAGCCATACTGGGAAAATAGATAGCTTCCGTTTTTGCAAGGCCCAATGCATTTTTCCGGTAATCTTCACTGTTCTTCTTAAAAAAACCGAACATCGCTTTCTCCTGTACAAAAGATTTGATGACACGGATACCAGAATAAGATTCCTGTGCATTGGTGGTAAGATCGCTCAGTAAAGATTGTATGCGCTCACTTTTTTTGTTGATGATCGTATTCACAAAATAAATGGTGATGGCCAAAACCGGCAATGGTGATAACGCCACAATGGTAAGCTTAGGGCTGGCCTTCATCATAAAAAAAATGCTGAAGCCGATAACTGCTGCCAGGTTGATAAAATACATGATGGCAGGCCCTGTGTACATTCTTACCCTGCTCACGTCTTCCGAAATGCGGTTCATCAGGTCGCCGGTACTATGTGTTTTATAAAAATTTGTATCGAGTTGCTGGTAATGGGAAAATATCTCATTTTTCTGGTCGTACTCAATATGGCGGCTCATTACTATAATGGTTTGCCGCATAAGGAACATGAAGAAACCGCTTATTACAGCAAGGATAAGTAAGGTAAGTCCGGCCAGAAGAATTTTTTGGGAAGGGTGTTGCTCGAATACTGCAACAACCTGTTTCACGATGACATCATAATTCTTTTCATCATTTTTTACAGCAGAGATTTTACTGCCGCTATCTGCAGGTTTTATGGTGTGTACAACACTGTTCACCACATAACCCGTAAGCTGTGGTGCCAGTATCCTGAAATAGTTGGTAAGTACTACAAAAATAATCCCCAACATAAAATACCAACGGTATTTCCAGAAATACTTATTGAGCGTGCGGAGATGCTTCATCGGTAAGCGAAGGTAAATAAAAAAAGCCCGGGTTATTACCTGGGCTTTTAATCCAAGGTCGACCACCTTTGGAAGGTGGCCGACCTTTTCATTTTAGGAACCAGGTAGTGCATGATCAGCCAGTCGGTAAGATAGACGCCTGCGCAAACTGCAAACATAATATAGTAGGCTGTTTAAATCTGGTTGATACTCCTGTAATAGACAAACATTTTCTTTTGTACAAAAAGCGACAGCAGGATACCACCCAACCCTCCAAACATGCCACCAAGCCCGGTTACGGTAGCTGTTGTTTTTTTAGGAAACATATCACTTACTTTGGTAAAGATATTTGCACTCCATGCCTGGTGGGCTGCTGCTGCAATACCTATAACCATTACGGCTAACCACATATTTACTTTACCAATATATGATTGTATTATTTTTTTACGACCGGCCCCGTAGGTAAAACCGTTTTACCGTAAACCTCATTCAACACACCTGCTGCACCTGTGTAAATGGCGGAAAGGCCGCAGAGCATTCCTTCATACCCGGTAAATGTTTTCAGGCTTGCATTACCTGTTGCATCGCCGGCAGCCAATAGAAAAAATAATATCGTCAATGTGGCAAAAACAAATTGCAATGCCCGGCTGATGCGGAATGTACCGATGAAAAGAATGAAAGTAAAAATTCCCCACATGATAAGATAAGCGATCATGCCTTCATTTGAAGTTGCGGGTATCCATCCAAGTTTGGGCATTACGATCAAAGCAACAAGCGTAAGCCAGAAAAATCCATAAGAAGTAAAAGCCGTCATGCCGAATGTATTATTCTTTTTTGACTCCATAATACCGGCAATAACCTGTGCCATGCCGCCAAAGAAAATACCCATGGCCAGTATCATTGCGTTCATTTCATAAATTCCGGCATTATGAAGGTTCAGCAAAACGGTTGTCATACCAAAACCGAATAAACCCAATGGAGCTGGGTTTGCAGAGCTATCTTTAATGGTGACGTTTGATTGTTCCATATTGGTTAAAATTTTATGTTATTAATTTAATTATACTACTAATTTTTTCAGGGTTCCAACCCGATAATACAGTTTTTATATTGTATGCTGCTGCCTGTTAGTTGTTTTGCCCAGTCCAGCCGCGACCCAATTGCGGCACCCAGACCGGAATTATTATATTCCGCATACCTGGCCGTTTTATAAATTTCTGTATTGTTCCAGTTGGACCAGCCCTGGTACAATAAGTTCCTCCCAACTTACCAAGATCAATTATGGTAGGAGTAATTGTGGCCACAATTTGCGCAAAGTTCCCCGCTACCATCAAATGCAGGGCAAATGCATCCATTGTGTGTGCAGTTCCCGTATCCCATTTTAATACCGGCTTGTTTAATTAATCCAGGCTGATGCATAAGCCCGGTTTCAACGATCTTTTCGTTGATCTGTTTTGTTTGTGTTACGGTGTCTTCAGTATACATGATAATAGTTTTGCACTAAATATAAAATTAAATGCCCATTTTTCATAGGGTAATTATCCACCCGGCAAACAGCCTTGTTTAGTGTAGTACGGCTACTTAAACATAGTTTGTGGGGGTAAAAGTTAATATTAGCTTACCTTCACTCAAATGTACCTGGATCCCCCGCATTTTTCTACAGGTTTATTTCATACACTTTATTTCCTTTAACAAAAACATTAAACCACTATGGCAGAAACTTGGAACAAAAAAGAAAGAGAGAAAAAAAAACAGCAGGCTAAAAAAGAGAAAGCCGAAAAGAAACAGGAGCGTAAGGAAAACAACAATAGTGGCAATGACCTCAACAGTATGCTGGCTTACCTTGATGAGAACGGCAACCTTTCTTCCATGCCGCCGGATCCAAGAAAAAAAGTGACCATCAATGCCGAAGACATTGAACTGGGTGTACCCAAGCAGGGCCCCATTAATCCCGAAGACCTGATCCGCACAGGTATCGTTTCATTCTTCAATAACGATAAGGGGTATGGTTTTATCAAAGACATGGAAACCCAGGAAAGCCTTTTTGTGCATATCAATTCATTAACAGAAGCGATCAAAGAAAATAATAAAGTAACTTTTGAAGTTGAGATGGGCCCCAAGGGTGCAAACGCCGTTAATGTAAAACTGGTGAAGTAATAAAATGTGCAGATAAGAAAATCTGCAAATATGCAGATGAGTAGATATGTAGATGTGAAATGCATTTTACTCTGCACATCCGCACATCTACATATCTACATATTCTTCTACTGCACTGTCTTGTACATAAATACTGTCGGCGCTCCTTCAACACCGGCATCGGTCATCAATTTTTTCAATTCCGGTGAATTCATTCTTGCTTTTGCTTTTGCCATATCAGTAATAGCAAATACGATATATACCATATTGGGATCATCAACTCCACGCCCTAAAACCCTGTCCCGCAGGCCATTTGCAGCTCTTGTAGCAGTACCTTCCCCGTCAAAAGCTTTTAACCAGGCATCAAAATCCTTTACTTTATGACTAATCATCACGCGCTCCAGTTGAGGAATGATTGAAGTATCGGTACGGATAAGGTCAACGTAAGCAATTGTTGGTTGGCCAACCACACCGGATTTTTGCATCGCATCTTTCAAGGTGGGGGATGCTACAAAATCCTTTGCTTTTTGCACATCGCTTATCTTATCTACAACCATCACCATATTAGAATCCTCCAACCCCCTGCCCAGCCGGAATTGTGATACACCATAAGCCAGTCGCATAGAGTCATGTGCCAGGTAGCCTGTCTTCCAGGAATTAAAATTTGCAACTTTGTGCTCAACGATCAGCACTTTAAAAGGTTTGGGGGCAACAGCGGTTGAATCTGCTGCTTTTTTTTCTTCCTTCTTTTCTCCATCGTTATTGCAGGAAAAAAGCGTGATTGCAAAGCCAGCCGCAATCACAGGTGCTAAAAATTTACTAATACTTCTCATGTGATAATATTTTAGTGAAGTGAAAAATTTGGTTCCGAAAAATATTAATAATAATCGGAAATCCAACTATCGCCGGGGGTTTTGTTTCCCACATTCCGGAACAGGAACCATTGAAAGTAAAAAACGGGAGTAACCGGGTGCCGTGTACCTGTTAACTTATGTTATTGTTCTGTGAATACATACATTTTGGTAAGATTATTGCTTTAAATAATAGTCAATAGAAAGGATGTTCAGCATTTTTACAATTAAAACAAATCAAATGAAAACAATTGGGCGAATGATAGCCACTGCTAAAAGCAGTCGTTATTTAACCGCAGTAATGACTTTGTTATTCCTGAACGGGTTATTTGCAGGTTCAGCTTCAGCCCAGCGTGACAGGCGGAATGGCGAAAGGAATGGAGGTGTACGTATAGACGATTCGAGGCAAAATACGGTGAAGGGACAACCGCAACGGCCTTTTGGCGTTGAGGTAAGAAGAAATAATGATGTTGTAGTTGAAAGGGCTAGCACACCAAGAGATTTCAACCGTAATCCGGGTAATGGTAACCGCGATATCAACTGGGACAGGAACAATGGCAACAATCCGGGCAAAGGTAACCGCGATATCAACTGGGACAGAAACAATGGCAACAATCGGGGTAATGATAACCGTGATGTCAACAGGGACAGGAACAACAATGGCTATCCCGGTAATGTAAACCGTGGTAATAACCGCGACAGGAATGGTAACGGTAGCTTCAATCGCCGGGATGGTAATGATAATATGAACCGCCAGAGGGATAATGACCGCCGGGATATATACACCCGTGACAGGCCCGGTTACCGCCCCGAATACCGTAATGATTACAGGCCCGTTTATAACCGCTATGAACCCAGCTGGAGATATAATTACCTGCCAAGGCGTAACAGTTATTATTCGTACCTGCCGTCAAATTATTTCAGCATTAATTTTGGTGGCTTCGGTTATCGTTATTATGATGGTATATTTTATCGCCCTTATAATAACCTCTTCGCCGTTTGTGCGCCACCGGTAGGTATCTATATCAATATCTTACCTATTGGATACAGCAGGATCAATGTACGTAACTACCCTTACTATTATTATAATGGCACTTACTACGATCAAAGAGGCAGCAATTATTATGTTGTATCACCACCGGTTGGAGCCGTAGTAGAAAGTTTACCCGATGGCTATGAAACAGTGTACATCGATGGTGAAACTTATTATACCGTAGAAGGTGCACAATACAGGCCCGTGGTTGAAGACAATGGTGAGATATGGTATGAAGTGGTTAAAGCGAATTAATAAACAAGCACAATAACAACAACAACCGGTAGGCATAAAGCCTTACCGGTTTTTTATTATACTAAAATTATTGTCACATTATCAATACTTCGGCTTAAGCCCGATATTATAAAACATAAAACTCCATTTATCGGTCTGTTCTTCGATGGTTTGTTGTGTACTGCGCCCTGCTCCATGTCCAGCTTTTGTTTCTATACGGATGAGCACGGGGTTGACACCTTTTTGCATTTCCTGCATATTGGCAGCAAACTTGAACGAATGTGCGGGTACTACCCTGTCGTCATGATCTGCCGTAGTTACCATTGTTGCAGGATAAGCTGCTGCTTTTACATTTTGTACGGGTGAATAATGATACAGGTATTCAAACATTTCCTTACTGTCTGCAGAAGTGCCATAATCATAAGCCCATCCGGCACCTGCGGTAAATTTATGATAACGTAACATGTCCATCACACCTACTGCAGGAAAAGCCACCTTACACATATCGGGGTGCTGTGTAATGCAGGCTCCTATCAGCAATCCTCCATTACTGCCACCTTCAATGGCAAGCATATCACGTGACGTGTATTTATTGTCAACAAGCCATTGTGCTGCTGCAATAAAATCATCAAATACATTTTGCTTTTTTGTTTTTATGCCGGCCTGGTGCCATGTTTCGCCATACTCGCCGCCGCCACGGATATTGGGCACAGCATAAATCCCGCCATTCTCCAGCAATATAATATTTGATGTGTTGAAATAAGGCGTAAGGCTGATGCTGAAGCCTCCATATCCATAGAGCAGGCAGGGATTCTTACCATTTAATTCAAGGCCTTTTTTATACGTGATGATCATAGGAATTTTTGTTCCGTCCTTTGAATTATAAAAGACCTGCTTCGATTCAAAGTCTTCGGGTTTGAATTCCACTTTTGATTCTTTGTATACCGTTGCTTTACCCGTTGCTATATCCATCTTATAAATAGTTGGCGGGTTTACATAAGAAGTAAACACATAATACAATTCCTTTTCTTCCTTCTTAGCATCAAACCCGGCTGCAGTACCCAGGCCGGGCAAAGCTATTTCACGTACCTGCTTGCCTGTGTGATCGTACTGGTACACTTTTGTTACCGCATCTTTTAAATAAGCGCAAAAAAGTGAACCTCCGCCTGAAGAAGCCGACAGCACTTCCGGTTTTGTATCAATAATCGTTTTCCAGTTTGCGATTGTTGGAATAAGGATTGGAACAGCAACCAGTTTACCGGTGGGTGCGTCTTTATCTGTCTGTATATAAAAGTAATTCTCATCCACATCAATTATGTTGTAGGAGTTCTTCATATCGGTAACGATGGGAACTACCGGTGCATTCGGTTTGGTAAGGCTCTGTACATAAAGTGCATTGCCATAAGTTTCATTGGCAGTAGAGATGATCAGCCATTTTTCATCTTCACTTACCCCGCCGCCCATATAACGTACCGGGTTGGCATCATTGCCATAAACAAGTTTATCCTCTTTCTGTGGTGTGCCTACCTTATGATAATACAATTTATGGTTTGCATTTTTTGCAGATAGTACATTACCTTCCTTTGGCCTTTCATAATTACTATAATAAAAACCGTCGTTGCCTTTCCAGCTTGCACCGCTGAATTTTAATTCCAGTGTATCGCCGGTTTGTTTTTTATTCACGGCATCCATCACCACCAGTTTTTGCCAGTCGCTGCCGCCTTCCGAAATATTGTAGGCAGCCATTGATCCGTCTTTTGAAAAATTAATGCCCGCAAGCGAAGTGGTACCATCATTGGAAAATGTATTGGGATCTAAGAAAAGTTCTGCTGTATTATCGGCCCCTTCCCTGTACAAGACACCCTGATTCTGTAACCCCGAATTTTTATAATAGTAAGTGTGCTTACCCTGTTTAAACGGCGCCGAATATTTTTCGTAATTAAAAATGGTCTCGTAGCGTTTTTTTATGGCATCACGGAAAGGGATTTGTCCAAGGTAATTTTGTGTTACAGCATTTTCTGCTTTCACCCATGCTGCAGTTTCTGCACTGGTATCATTCTCGAGCCAGCGGTAGGGATCGGGCACTATTGTTCCAAAATAATCGTCCTTTACCGTGCTGTCTTTTTTTGTTGCCGGGTATTTCACATCAATGTGTTTATAGGTTGTAAACGAAGACTGGTTATTGCTGTTACAGGCAATGAGGATTATGCCACATGCCAGCGTAAAAAATATTCTTTGCATATAAATGATTTAAATGGGAAGATAAAGAGAATTTTGGATAAAGCAGTTGCATCACAGCAGGTGGTAGTGCATCAGTTTGAATAGTTGTCAGGTTAATCCCGCTAGAGGCGGGAGAAACCTTCTATTTTTAGTATAACCCGCCTTCGACAAGCTCAGGCTGACAGCTTTTCTGAGTATACTATTTTTCAAACTGGTACACTGCCCGGCAACATACAACAGTTAGTCCCTGATAAATTCATTGTAGGCCCTGGGCCCATAGTACTGATAACCCTTCGAATCTTTTTTAGTGCCGCAAAGCACACTGTGGATAAAACCATTGAACTCCACCTGCTGTGTATGGAATATCTTTCGGCCGGGGTTTAATTTAAAGTAGAACTGGATCCGCCTGTTCCTGCTTTTAACGATCAGCATACTATCATTCTTCACTGTATTGAAAAGGAAATCACCCGACAGGTCATGCAATAACAAATGGCTCCTGTACCAGGTGCCACCTGTTGCCGAAACTATCGGCTTATCATTGTAAAGGGCAACGCTGTCATTGTAAGCAAACACGGTAAGGT
Source organism: Chitinophagaceae bacterium (assembly GCA_043782405.1). Taxonomy (GTDB): domain Bacteria; phylum Bacteroidota; class Bacteroidia; order Chitinophagales; family Chitinophagaceae; genus Ferruginibacter. Next base: position 6,037 of record JAYWAN010000089.1, on the reverse strand, counting down.
AATGGTGTTTATTTTTTAGCCATTGTAATAATTGCTGCGTATAAGCGGAATCGTAACCATAGTCGCTGTCGATAAAACTGATGCGCCGGATATTGACAGGGATAGTTGGTACTCCCCACAGGTAACCAAAAATAAAACTCCCTCCCCCGCTATGCCCGTTAAGGTAGATGACAGGCTTGTTAAACATTGCGCCAAGTGTATCAACGACCAGTTTTATGGAATCTGCAAATTGCGGATGCTTTTGTTTCCATGCCGGCCAGCTTTTATAATCATTTTCAAGATAGGCCACCACTACATTTTTATTGGATAATATCCTGCGTATAAAAGCTGTTTGTGCCCGTATGTGCTGGATATCAAAATGCCAGTCATCGCCGGGTATCATTTTTTTCCCCATGGTTTGTGCCGTGGTGTTGCCATTGGGTAAAGCATATAAGATGAGCAGTACCGGTTTGTTTTGTGTAACCGCTGGATCGGCCTTGTCGATAGTTATCCTGATATCATGGAAGATAATGAAGGAATATACCGTGTCTGCCTGCGCAAATGCCTGCGCATAAAAAATAGTCAGTAACCCCACACAAATTAATAACCGCATGGCATGGTTTTAAAGCACCAAGATAATCATCAGTAAAGACATTACAATATCAAGCGCATGCTCATTAAATACTGAAAACCTATAATTCCGGCAGACAGTATCTTACATACCTGTTTTCATTTTACCCCGTAAGATTCAATCACACAGTTACAGGAATATTTTTCAGTAGCAGGTCATGCAATATGCTCAACAAAGTAGCGGTTATCATTTATCACAGCGGTATCACCCACACACAAACCCATTAACCGGATACCCAGCGGCGAATGTTGCGAAAGTGCAATAACAGTAATTCCATCTACAATTGCCTTACCCAGCGCAGTGCTGATAAATAAATATCCTTTATCTGTCTTAACAAGGCTTCCGTTCACGATCACCGCTGGTGAAAGCGCGGGGTTAATATTTTCCAGTACTGCTTTTTGTTCCAGCACTTCCTTTAATTGCGCCCTTGTGTTGGCCTGTTCTATCTGCAACATCGCCAATGCGGTCTCGTGCTTATCCCCTGCGGTACTTTTTGTTTCATTGCTGCCGCTTTCTTTAAGGTCGGCCAGCACATTTTGTAATGACATGACCCTGTCATTAACAAGTTGCAGATAGTGGTTGTATAATTTTTGTTTGAGCGTGAGGATCACTTGATTAAGTTTATTATACGAATTTTGATGGATACATCAACGAATTCGTATAATAAATATAGTATCAAAACATTGTAACCCTTAAATTCGTGTACAGTATTTACCATATAAACGGCCATCTTGAAAAAAAGAGAAGATTATATTTCATGGGATGAATATTTTATGGGTGTGGCATTGTTATCGGCTCATCGCAGCAAAGACCCCAATACGCAGGTAGGCGCCTGTATCGTCAGTGATAAAAATAAAATTGTTGGCGCCGGTTATAACGGACTGCCCATCGGTTGCGATGATGATGATTTCCCCTGGGAGAAACAGGGTGATTTCCTTCAAACAAAATATCCCTATATATGCCATGCAGAGCTCAATGCCATCTTAAATAATATTGGCATGGACCTGCGGGGATGCAAAATCTATACTGCATTATTTCCCTGCAATGAATGTGCAAAAGCAATTATACAATCAGGTATCACTGAAGTAATTTACCTGTCGGATAAATACCAAGGCACAGATATTTTCAAAGCATCCAGGTTCATGCTCGATAAGGCAGGCGTAAACTGCCGCAAGGTAAATGCAAGGATCAGCAGCCTTGTATTATCATTCGATGCTGGGGACGTGTAGCCGATGGTAATTGCGTGGTGAATACACCATCGTTGCAAAGAGACAAAGGTTTTATGTAATTTGCTGTATGATCAGATTCCTCCTCATCTTTTCAGTTTTGCTGAGTTGCAGCCACCCGCATTATAAGAACCCGCATATACTGATAGAAACGGGCTATGGTGATATTGAAGCAGAATTATATCCCGATAAAGCCCCGAAAACAGTGGCCGCTTTCTTATCGTATATCGATTCGGGTTATTATACCAACAGTTCATTTTACCGCGTGGTAAGGGTGGAGGACGGCGCCGGTTTCAATTACGGCATTGTACAGGGCGGCATCTGGCTAACCAATGATAAACTGCACCCATTCGTTCCCGGTATTACACATGAATCCACCAAACAAAGCGGGCTCTCGCATACCAGTGGTGTTATTTCGCTTGCCCGAACAACACCCGGAACAGCCAGTACCGAATTTTTTATTTGTGTAGGCGATCAAAGCCAGTTTGATTACGGCAATATGCACGGAGGCGATAGCCTGGGCTTTGCTGCTTTTGGAAAAGTACTGGAAGGCATGGATATCGTAAGAAAGATACAGGCACAGCCCGCTTCAGGAGAAAGTTTTACGGAAAAGATAAAGATCAATACCATAAAAAAGCTTTAAATCATCGTCGTCAGAGACGAAGATGATTTGGTCTTGGGCCTTTGACTCATCCCATTCAACTACCTGCTTAATAAAATGAAAGCAATACCACTCATATTTTGTCTTCTTTTCTTCTCCCCCCTCATTGCACAAAAACAAACTACCACAAAGTACCTTGTCTTTGATGATATGGCTAATTTCTGGGAAGCCTATGATAAGATGATACTTGTTAGCGACAGCATCCAACAGGTACAACTCATCCAGTCGTTATACATTGATAAAGCTTCTTATAACCTCCGTCTCCTGTTGCCATTGCTGCATTACACTGCCCCCAGGTACCGTACTAACATTAATGCTTACCCGAAATTTTGGAAAGAGTTAAGGGAAAGAAGCCGCATATTGATGAGCAACTATAAAGAAGTTGTGGAAGCCCTGGTGCGGTTGAAAAAAATATACCACCGTATTGAACTTCCCGATATTGATTTTATGGTGGGTTGTTTCGAATTCGGCGGTAAGCCTTTTTTCCATGATGTGATGATCGGTATAGAAGTGGCATTGGCAGATGGTAATTTCGATATCTCGAAGTACCGCGATAACATAAACGAATTTGATTCCTATACCACCGATGCGATTATTTATTTTGTGATACACGAGACCATTCATACCCGCCAGCCCGACTTTCCTGCAAAAGACCTGCTTGCCAGTTGTATCATGGAAGGTTCCTGTGATTTTATTACTGAACTCGTGACAGGCAAACCATTAAAGCGACCTTATATCATTACCGGCAATCATTTTGAGCAAAAGATATGGGAGGCCTTTAAAAAGCAAATGAACGGAACAGATCACGAAGACTGGTTGTACAACAAAGGCCTTGTGGTGAAGGGCGAGGAAGACCTTGGTTATTTTATGGGCTATTCCATCTGCAAATATTATTACGAGCAGGCAGATAATAAGAAGCAGGCCATCCGTCGTATCATCAACCTCAATTACACCAGGCATGCAGTAGTATATAAATTCTTCAAGGATTCGCAGTATGAAAATAAGTTCAGGGAAGGCGGGCCATGATAAAACCATGTTCACAAGGAGTCAGTATTTAGCAATACTCCCGTTTGGCATCACAGGATCCCTTATACAATATCATTTCAATACTTTCAATACTTCTGTACATCCCTCATCCAATGCTTTGCCCGCAGCATCATCCACCTTACCCTCATACTTGCCATCTACTTTTTGTTTGGCCTTTTCAGATCCATCAGCAAGGGCTTTCAATACCAGGCTGGCCTGTATATTATAGGAACCGGTAACATTGGGATCGGCATTTTTAATGGCTTTGAGTATGCCCCCCAGCTTATTGGCTGATTTTAGTTTTGTAAAAGCGGTGGTAAGCGTATAATCGCATTTGAATTTGCCTGCTTCTTCTTCCGAGGCAATGGCTATCGCTTCAATGGTTCCGCCGGTGAGGGTGCTGACAATGTGTTGCTGTAACAGGAAGGGTTGAACCTGGTCATCTCCCGTTGGGGCATAAACGCCGATACGGATGACATTGGCTTTTTTCATCTCAATGTTTACAACAGGTGGCATATTTTCTTTGGCTTTATTCATGGCATTCCTGATCATATCATTCATATCCATCTTATCCTGCAATTCAGCTTCATCTTTAGCTTCGGTATAACCTGGTGGTATTTCAAACAGCATAGAGTCCAGTTTGGCCATGGAGAAGTCCAACGTTTCAATAGAAGTCTCAAACTCATTCATCTTTGCTCCTGTGCCGCCCATCTTCATCGTAGTGGTTTCACTTAGCGGAAAGCCAAGTTTTCCCTTGCCGCTGCGATGTGTGATAAAATGATCCATACAGTCGGGTTTTTCATTTGGAACAGGCCTTTCACCGGGCCTGCCGCTTTGTGGCCGCATTGGCGGACGGGCAGGACGATATTGTACGGGGCAATTGAACTGCGGAAGATCGATATACCAGCCATCAGTCTTTATCATCATACTGTCTTTCATGGTACAGGCATCAGGCGATGGCATCATTCTTCTTACGGTCCATACATGCCTTGCCGTGAAGCCATAGATTTTTTTACGGTCGCCGGTATCATTGATGCTGTAAGATGCCGTTATGGTGCCACCTTTTTTTGTATCCACTACAACAGGTTTTTCCTTTGGGGTAACAACGGGTTTTAGTTTTGGTGCCGGAGTTACATCTTCATCGATCACTTCTTCATTTTCTTTTGCAAAGGGTTCAATAAAATACATTTTTTTCTTATCGTTGATCTTTATATAGCGTTGTAGGTCGCATTGCTGGATGGTCACAAGGTCGGCTCCCATTCCCATAATACCTCCACCTTCGGTTCGCTTACGACTGCCCTTTACATAGATGGTTGATTCCGTTTTCATGCCCATCATGTTGGAAACCTGTTTTAATTTATATTGCTGGGCACTTGCGGGATTGGAAATAAATACCAGGGCAATTAAAATGGCGGCGGGCGACAAGAGAAATTTTTTCATGAGCAGTTTGGTTTGGGATAAAATTACAAAAAGATGCGAGTTTTCCTAGGGGATTCACGCCATGTTGCGGGAGTTGAAGACGCTGGGTATTTTCCCTGCTTCCCCCGTACCCCGGTTAACGCTGCGTGGACCGATGAAATTATTTCTTCAACCTGTCAAGTAAATCCAGGTCATTGACTTTCGCCGTTTCTTTTGCAATCTCGTAACCGGCATCGGCGTGCCTGATCACTCCCATACCAGGGTCGTTTCGTAAAACCCTTTTCAATCTTTGTGCTGCATCATCCGTTCCATCTGCAACGATCACCATGCCTGCATGAATGCTGTAACCCATCCCCACTCCTCCTCCATGGTGCAGGGAAACCCAACTTGCGCCTCCGGCAGTATTCACCAACGCATTCAATATGGGCCAGTCGGCAACAGCATCACTGCCGTCCATCATGGCTTCTGTTTCGCGGTTGGGGGAAGCAACACTTCCTGTATCCAGGTGATCGCGGCCAATGACGATTGGCGCTTTTACTTTTCCGGTGCGCACCAGTTCATTAAAAGCGAGGCCGGCTTTCTCCCTGTCTCCCTGTCCTATCCAGCAGATGCGTGCCGGCAGCCCCTGGAAGGCAATGCGTTCCTGCGCCATCTTCATCCAGCGGTGCAGGCTATTGTTTTCGGGAAAAAGCTTCATGATAACGTCGTCGGTTATACGAATATCTTCAGGGTCGCCGCTAAGCGCCGCCCACCTAAAAGGCCCCTTCCCCTCGCAAAAAAGCGGCCGGATATACGCAGGCACAAAACCCGGAAAATCAAAACACCTGCCCTTTGGCCAATCGCTTTTTGCCAATTGCACATTGCCTGTTTCGTATTCCTGTGCACGTGCCCTTATATTGTTCCCATAATCAAATGTAATAGCACCCTTGTCCATCAGTTGTATCATCAATTGTACATGCAGGTACATGCTTTCGTAACTGAGATGCAGGTATTGTTCTTTGTTTTGTTCTCTTAATACATTGGCCTGTTCGTTGGTAAGGGTATGTGGTATGTAGCCAATGAGCGGATCGTGGGCACTGGTTTGGTCGGTGAGTG
>JAYWAN010000088.1:0-5507 GCA_043782405.1 Chitinophagaceae bacterium | reverse complement strand
CCGCAGCATATTGAAGGTTTGCGGAAGATTTACACAACAGCATTAACAGATACTGATTAACCAGGCATAGCTATACCTTTACAATGAAAATTCAATATTAACCATGTGTGGCATTTCCGGTTTTGCAGATTATCATAAAAGCACAGGACGAGATATCCTGGAAAAAATGAACCGCATCATTGCTCACCGCGGTCCGGACGGGGAAGGCTATGCAATTTACGACAACCCTTCTGCAACGATCGGTCTCGGCCACCGTCGCCTAAGTATTATCGACCTGAGTGAAGGAGGGCGTCAGCCACAAAGTTTCCAATCACTGCATATCACTTTCAATGGCGAGATATATAATTATGCGGAGATAAAAAAACGACTCGAAGATAAAGGGCACCGGTTTTGCAGTCACAGTGATACCGAAGTTATTTTGCACGCCTATACCGAATGGGGCAGTGCAGCCCTGCAGCAATTCATCGGCATGTTTGCCATGGTGATCTATGATGAAGTTAAACAGCAAATATTTGCCGCCCGCGACAGGGCCGGGGTAAAGCCATTCTTTTATTACTGGAAGGATGGATTATTTCTCTTTGGCTCTGAATTAAAAGTATTGCTGCAGCACCCTGCTTTTGTAAAAGAGATCGATATTAATGCACTTGCTACGTATATGCAATATGGTTATGTACCTGCCCCGCATTGTATTTTTACTGACACCTACAAATTAAAACCCGGCCATTTTTTGACGCTTGACCTTGCCGCAAAAACCCTTATTACGCAACAATACTGGAATGTATATGATGCGTATAATAAGCCTGCACTGAAAATTGACCTGCCGGAAGCCATCGAAGAAACGGAAAAATTATTGACCAATGCATTCCGGTACCGTATGGTTAGTGATGTACCGGTAGGTGTTTTTTTGAGTGGGGGCTACGACAGCAGTTGTGTTACTGCACTGCTGCAAAAAAATAATACAGAGAAAATAAAAACTTTTACAATTGGTGTTCCTGATGCAGGGTTAAATGAAGCGCCTTTTGCAAAAGAGATCGCTGCACACCTCGGTACCGATCACACCGAATATTATTGTACACAGAAAGAGGCCCTTGAAATTGTACCGCAATTGCCCTTCTTTTATGATGAGCCATTCGCCGATAGCAGCGCTATTCCTACCACGCTGGTCAGCAGGATCGCCAGGGAAAAAGTAACAGTGGCATTATCTGCTGATGCCGGGGATGAGATATTTTGTGGCTATAACCGCTACGACTACATAATGAAGTATGGCAATAAGATCGGAAATATACCTGGCTTTTTGCGCAAAGCCGCAGCAGGGTTGATGAATATAATACCGGCTGACTCAATACCGTATTTTAATAAAAAATATTTATTTCATGGCCGGTACGAAAAAATGAAATCAATCCTGGCGAATACAGATAAAAGAAATATCTTTTTAAACTTAACAGCACATTTCAGCTTTGACAATATTGCCAGCCTGATTAAAAATCCCGTTAAGGAGCTGGCTACCGCCTTTGACAGTAATGAATTGCAGAAAGAATATTTTTCACTTTTATCGTATATGACTGCAATTGATTACCAGACTTACTTACCGGATGATATCTTACAGAAAGTTGACCGGGCAACAATGAGTGTTGGCCTGGAGGGCAGGGAACCGTTTCTTGATCAGCGGGTAATTGAATGGGCGGCTCAATTGCCCATGGAATACAAGTATAACAAGGGCAATAAAAAATTTATCATTAAGCAAATCGTTCATAAATACATACCTATAGCGATGATAGACAGGCCAAAGATGGGATTTGGAATCCCTATCGGTACCTGGCTTCAGAAAGACCTGAAACCATTTGTTGACAACTACTTTGATGAAACGTTTATAGCAAAGCAAAATATATTTGTTAATGAAGAAGTACAAAAAATAAAAAGATCCTTTTACCAGGGCAAATTGGAGCGGTCAGAAAAAATATGGTTTTTATTAATGTTCCAGATGTGGTACGATAAATGGATGAACAATAATTGATGTATGGCCAACTTACCCAAAAAAATCCTTTTCATTTCTTACGATGGTATGACGGACCCTTTAGGCCAAAGCCAGGTGATCCCTTACCTGCAGGGTTTAAGCCGATATGGATATGAGATTTATTTATTGAGCTGCGAAAAAAAACAGGCTTTCCACCAAAATAAAACCCTGGTAGATGAAATGCTGAAAGGATACAATATCCGATGGGTGCCCTTGAGCTATACCAAGAATCCCCCCGTCTTTTCCACGCTTATTGATATCATTAAATTGCGGAAAGCAGGAAAAAAAATTCACCGGCAACATAAAATTGATATGGTGCATACAAGGCCGGGCGTGCCAGCCCTTGTTGGTTTGTGGATGAAGAAAAAAATGGGTGTTAAATTCCTGAACGATATTCGGGAGTTTTATGCCGATAGCAGGGTAGAAGGCGGTATGTGGAATATTAAAAATCCTTTGTATAAAACAATCTATAATTTTTTTAAAAGAAAAGAAAGGGAAGAACTGGAGCAAAGCGATGGTATCGTTTGCCTTACCTATGCCGCACAAAAAATCATAACACAATGGCCGGCCAGTAAAAAAAATATTCCACTGGAAGTGATACCCTGCAGTGCCGACCTGGCATTATTTGATCCCTCACGCATCAGTAGAGAAGAAAAAACGACTTTAAAAAGATCACTGAATATTCGGGAAGAAGATATTGTGGTAAGCTACCTGGGGTCTATCGGCGGTTGGTATTTGACAGATGAGATGATGCAATTCTGCAAAATATTAAGCGATAAAAAACCGGCAGTAAAATTCCTCTTCATTTCCCCGCACCGGCACGCCGAAATCGTTGCTGCTGCAGCAAAGCATGGCGTACCGCCCGAAAAGATCATTACCCAAAAAGCAGGTAGGCAACAGGTTCCTTTATTACTTTCTTTAAGTGATTACTCTGTCTTCTTTATCAGGCCCTGTTATTCCAAGCAATCCTCTTCGCCCACAAAGCATGGCGAAATAATGGCGATGGGCATACCTTTAATAACCAACAGTGGCGTAGGTGATGTGGAAGAGGTAGTATTGAAATATGATTCGGGCATCGTATTAAATGAATTCACCCAAACTGCATTTGAATCTGCTGCCCGGCAAATTGTTGCCGGCAAACATTATGATGCAGCTGCAATACGACAGGGAGCAAAAGAGTTTTATTCATTAGGATCGGCCATTGAAAAGTATATAAAAATTTATAGCGAAATACTGGCATAAGGATAATTGCATTACAGGGATTAAATTTGCTTGTTTACAATTCGTGTAACCTGTGTGCCGGCAGGTTCTTTTTAATTAGTGTTATAAATAACATTATTTTACATTTACAGCATGAGTAAAAAATATCTGGTCATAGGTGCAGGATTTTCAGGCGCAGTATTAGCCAATAGGCTGGTCACCGGGTCCGATTGCAGCATTGATATCTGGGATGAAAGAGAGCATATCGGCGGTAACTGCCATACAAAACGTGACGAAGCCACAGGTATCATGGTTCACCAGTACGGTCCGCACATTTTCAATACCGACAAAAAAGAGATATGGGATTTTGTGAACAGCTTTGCAGAGTTCAGGCCCTATGTACACCGGGTAAAAGCGATGAGTAACGGTAAAGTGTATTCTCTGCCGGTAAACCTTCATACGATCAATCAATTATTTGGTAAATCATTTACACCTGCCGAAGCGAAAGAATTTTTGGAAACACTGGGAGATAAAAAGATCACCGATCCGCAGAATTTTGAAGAACAGGCCCTGCGCTTCATCGGCAAAGAACTGTACCACGCTTTCTTTTACGGCTACACGAAAAAACAATGGGGTTGCGAGCCAACAGCATTACCCGCTTCTATATTAAAAAGGATACCGGTGAGGTTCAATTACGATGATAATTACCACAATAATATTTTCACAGGCATACCGGTACAAGGGTATACCCATCTTATCCAACAATTAATTGAACACCCGGGTATTGCTGTAATATTGAATAAAAAGTTTGACCCGTCAATGGATATCTCGGGGTACGATCACGTATTTTATACCGGCCCCATTGATGCCTGGTTCAATTTTAAATACGGCCGCCTTGGCTACCGCACCGTAACTTTTGAGACGCATTATGCCGACGGCGATTTCCAGGGTACCACGCAAATGAATTATTGCGATGTTGATGTTCCGTATACGCGTATAACAGAACATAAACATTTTGCCAACTGGGAGCAGCATGATAAAACGATATACTTTAAAGAATTCAGTAAAGAAACCACCCCCGCTGATATCCCCTATTATCCCAAACGCTTGCAAAAAGACAAAGATCTTTTACTCCAATACCGCAAAGATGCCGAAGCGCTGCAAAAAATATCTTTTCTGGGCCGGCTTGCCACCTATCGATATATGGACATGCACCATGTGATCGGCGAAGCATTGCAATATGCCGCTTCCTTCCTTAACGCGGCAGCAAACCAACAAAACCCTCCTGTTTTTCCCAATACTGAAAATTAGAAACTTATATTTGCAGCTCAATTCGATTGCTGTAAAATTGTAATACCTGATTGATGAAGAACGGAAACTTTGTTATATCCCTTGATTTTGAGATCTATTGGGGTGTGCGTGATGTAATAGAACTGGATCAATACAAAGACCATCTTCTTGGCGTACGCCAGGTGATACCAGGGCTACTTAACTCATTCGCCAAATATGATATTCATGCCACTTTCGCAACGGTTGGCCTTTTATTTTTTAAAGACAAAGATGAAATGATGCAGGGTTTACCCGAAGGGAAACCTAAATACAAAGACCTCCATATCTCACCGTATGAAGGACATTTTGACCTGGTTGGAAAAAATGAAGCAGAAGACCCGTTCCATTTTGCACCTTCATTGATAAAAATGATACAGGAATCCGGACAGGAGATCGGTACGCAAACCTTTTCACATTACTACTGCCTGGAAAACGGACAAACCATTGAAGACTTCAAAGATGATATCCATGCAGCAAAACGCATAGCAGCAAAGTGGGGTATTGAATTAAAGAGTTTTGTGTTTCCCCGTAACCAATACAATGAAGCTTACCTTTACGTATGCAAAGAAGAAGGCATCAGTTCATTCCGCGGCAATGAAACATCCTGGTTGTACGAGGCGAAAGATGCCAATAGTGAAACCATATTCCGCAGGGCTATCCGCCTTATTGATGCTTACCTCAATCTCAGTGGCCATCATTGTGCCGAAACCAAATACCTGGATTATATCGGTATCTGCAATATCCCGGCAAGCCGTTTCCTGCGGCCCTATTCAAAAAGAACGGCTTTTTTAGACGGGCTAAGGTTAAAAAGGATCACCAATAGTATGACCCATGCTGCCAAACACGGGCTAACTTATCACCTTTGGTGGCACCCGCACAATTTTGGTATTAACCTGGAAGAAAATCTTGCTTTCCTGGAAAAGATATTATTGCATTATCAAAAGCTTTCCAAAAAATATGGTTT
>JAYWAN010000087.1:0-14686 GCA_043782405.1 Chitinophagaceae bacterium | reverse complement strand
AACAGGCAATAAGCGATGCCGGCAATACCATTAATGATAAAATAATATTTTAAAGCCTCAATTCCTTCATTGAACCATTCCTGGTCGCCATTAAGTATCCCCCGCTTTGTGTACAGGGCAAAGCGTAATAAAAAAATAAGCAATACAACAGTTACCAATGCACCCGATAACAGTATCAGCAAACCGGTCCCCGAATTACCAAACAAACGGTAACGTTGAAAACTGTGTTCCTGCAGGTATGCAGCCACAAGGCACAGCGACAGGAAACCGATCAGCAGGAATCCCCCGATGGCAACAAACCTGCTCCACCTGGTGATGTTCCATAAGTTACCGCTGGTTTCAACAGGGATAGCTTTATTGAAATCAGAGAGTATATCGGCTGTTTCTGGCTCCATATTTTTTTTATTAGCTAAATAATGAAATCTCGCCGTGTGTACATTGATCATCCACCAAAATCAATACGCCCTTGCAAACAATACCCTTTGCTTACTGGGTTTACCGGTTAAAATGCAGTTGCCGTCTTCGGGCTGGTTATTGAGCGGTATACAACGGATGGTTGCCTTGGTGCTTTCCTTGATCTTGTCTTCTGTTGCTGCAGTACCATCCCAGTGTGCTGAGATAAAGCCGCCTTTTTCATCCAGTAGTTTCACAAAATCATCCCAACTATCGGCAACGGTTATATGCGTTTGCTGATAAGCCTTTGCATTATTGTACATGTTTTGCTGAATATCTTCCAGCAGTTGTGCAATATTATCAGCAAGTCCGTCCATGGGCATACTGTTCTTTTCTTTGGTATCGCGGCGGGCCACTTCCACTACGTTATTCTCAATATCACGCAGTCCCATGGCGATCCTTACGGGTACGCCTTTTAATTCATATTCTGCAAATTTCCAGCCGGGTCGGCTGTTATCACTGTTATCATATTTTACGGAAACACCCAATGCTTTTAACTGGCTGGTTATCTCTTTTGCCTTTGCGTCGATAACGGCTTTGCTTTCTTCGCCTTTATAGATCGGAACAATCACTACCTGCACCGGTGCAATTTTTGGTGGTAGTACCAATCCCTGGTCATCACTGTGCACCATGATCAATGCGCCAATCAGTCTGGTTGATACGCCCCATGAAGTTGCCCATACATATTCCTGTTTATTCTCTTTATTCAGGAACTGTACTTCAAATGCTTTTGCAAAATTCTGTCCCAGGAAATGCGAGGTGCCTGCCTGCAATGCCTTACCGTCCTGCATAAGCGCTTCTATGCAATAAGTGTCTTCGGCACCGGCAAAACGTTCATTGGGTGTTTTAACGCCTTTAATAACGGGAACGGCCATATACTCTTCCACAAACTGTGCATATACATCCAGCATGCGTTCTGTTTCTTCAACAGCCTCTTCTTTGGTGGCATGTGCCGTATGCCCTTCCTGCCAGAGGAATTCTGCTGTACGTAAAAATAAACGGGTACGCATTTCCCAACGCACTACATTGGCCCATTGGTTAATGAGCAGGGGGAGGTCGCGGTAAGATTGTATCCAGTCTTTATAAGTGTTCCAGATAATTGTTTCTGATGTAGGCCTGATGATCAGTTCTTCCTCAAGCTTTGCATCGGGGTCTACAACAATACCTTTTCCATTGGGGTCATTCATCAAACGGTAATGTGTAACCACGGCACATTCTTTGGCAAAGCCTTCCACGTGTGCGGCTTCCTTGCTTAAAAAACTTTTGGGTATCAGCAACGGGAAATAAGCATTCACATGCCCCGTGTCTTTAAACATCCGGTCCAGCTGGTCACGCATATTTTCCCATAGTGCAAAACCATAGGGTTTAATTACCATGCAGCCACGCACCGCCGAATAATCGGCCAGCCCGCCTTTGATCACCAGGTCGTTGTACCATTGCGAATAATCTTCTGCCCTTGATGTAAGTTCTTTGCTCATTATTGATTTTATTTTTTTGTCCAAACATTTATCCCGTTTTCAACATCGTTGCCCCGCCCTGGCGGGGCACCCTTGTGCCACAAATCTTTATTCAGCATTTTACCTGCGCTTCTGTAAAACTTGCTCAACTGCTTAATCCCCGGATTTCTTTCACACATATTTAACATCCGAAAATAAACTTTCCCGTCTTATGGCAAAGGATTTGTGACAATTTAAGAAACTTAACCTGCACAAAAGTAGTAACTTCATTTTTAACTGTCTTAAACCAATTGCCATGTACGCCAAAATTTTACTCATTACCTTATCTGTAGCCGCTTTCAGCAGCTGTAGCACCGCCTATAAAAGCGGTCAAACGCCGGATGATGTCTATTATTCACCGGTAAGATATGTGGATGAACAACAGAACAATAATAACCGCGATGAAGCAAAGAAAGCCGATAACGAGGATAAATCCATACGTATGCGTGTGCGTGACCACCGTTGGAAAGAGTTTGATGATGATTACAGGTACGACAACAGCCCCTATCATTACTGCACCTGCAATTGTACCAATACCGGGTATTATTACAATCCCTATTATCACCCATGGCCGGTTTATACTACAAAGATCAACACGGTAAATACCACGCCGCGGATGGTCAACCTCAATAGCTATTCCGGTTATAATAATACGGCAACAATAAATCCAAAAACAGGTAATGGCATCAATTGGGTAGCGCCACCAGCACAATACAATAATTCGAACCGTTCCGGTATTGTTAATACGGTGCGGCAGTTATTTTCACCTTCGGGCAACAATTCAAGTTCATCCAATAATTCAAGGACCTATAGCCCATCTTCTAATAATTCCAGCAGCAGCGGAAGTTCATCTTCCTCGGGCAGCAGTTCGGGAAAAGTTTCAAGGCCAGGCAGGGGCGGATAACTGCATTCCTTTATCACTATTAACGGAGAGGGATATGCGAAGAATACGTTTTACCAGCAAACAGTCCTCATTTTCCAAACCATATCATTGGACATTAATTCTATTGCCATGAAAAAATATTTACTCCTCATCATTGTCTGCACCAGCACAACCCTGTATGCACAGGTTCCGGAAGATGCACTGCGTTATTCCTTTTACCCCCAAAGCGGAACAGCCCGTAATATGGCGGTTGGAGGGGCAATGGGTTCCCTTGGTGGCGACATCAACGCAACTTTTGTAAACCCCGCCGGGCTTGGTTTTTTCAAGACCGCCGAATTTGTAATTACACCAGGCTTCTTCCTCAATAATAATAAAGCCAATTACCGCGAAACCGCTTCTCAAAACAGGAAGAACAGTATTGGTTTTGGTACCAGCGGGCTTGTAGTTGGTTTTGGTAACCGTTACAAACCAGCCATCACCACTGCCATATGTTTTGCCATAACACAAACGGCAAATTTCAATAACAGCATTCAATACAAGGGATTGAACAATTACAGTTCATTCAGCGAACAGTTTGCAGAGGAGTTTGCAAAGAGCGGGTATAGCATCAATACTGTTTTGGATGTTAATTCACCGCTGCCCTATTCATCTGCACCGGCACTCTATACCTACCTTATCGACACCGTAAAAGTAAACGGGCTTTACCAGGTAAAGGGTGCACCGGAATACATTCTTGATGCAGGCCAGGCATTGATGCAGGAAATGAACAAGACCACAACGGGAGGTATAACAGAACTATCGATTGGCTTTGCAACGAACAGGAATGACAAATGGTTTTGGGGTGGCAGCATTAATGTACCCCTGATTAACTATACCAGTAATACTGTTTTTAAGGAATCTGATACCTCTTCCAATAGTTCCAATCATTTTAAGAGTTTTGAGTACACCGACAACTTTAGTACAAAGGGTGTTGGCGCCAATATAAAACTGGGGGTCATTTACCGTCCGCGTGATTACATACGGTTAGGGCTAGCCGTACACAGCCCCACTTATATGAGTCTTACCGATAAACGCTCCACTTCACTCTCCACACAATTGGAAAATCCTGTTGGCGCATTCAGCACTTCATCGGATATTTTTACTGATGGCAGGCCCGGTGAAGCCAATTACGGCCAACTCACCCCATTCAAAGCCATCCTGAGCGGCTCGTATGTATTCCGTGAAGTATCGAATGTAAAAAAACAACGGGCATTCATCACTGCCGACATTGAATATGTGCACCACCGGGGATCATCATTCAGGGCAGAAGGCAAAGATGCTACCGAGCAGACAAAAACTTATTACCGGTCGTTGAATAAAGTGATCGGTGCAGATTATAAGGGCAATTTTAATTTCAGGGCTGGTGCCGAACTGAAGTTAAATATCATTATGGCAAGACTGGGCTTTGCTTACTATGGCAACCCATATAAAGATGCTGCGATTAAGGCTAACCGTATGTTATTGAGCGGCGGGCTAGGCTATCGCAATAAAGGTGTTTTTATTGATCTTACTTATGTGCATGCCATCAGCAATGATGTAAGTTTCCCCTATCGCCTGGAAGACAGGGCCAATACTTATGCAACATTAAAACAACAAAGGGGAAATATTGTGGCTACGGTTGGGTTTAAATTTTAAGGGCTGCAGAAAACTGTCACGACGGCTAAAAGCCGTCATGACAGTTCTGTTATGGCCATCACCATATTAAAGTCCGGCACACACCATTTTATTGCTTCATCTTTTTTAAACCATGTCATCTGCCGCTTTGCATATTGCCGGGTATTGATCTTGATGATCTCTACCGCATCTTCCAATGGCAGGTCACCTGCAAAGTGCCCAAACAGCTCGCGGTAACCTACCGTTTGCAATGCATTTAATTTTTTAAAGGGCTGCAATTTTTTTACTTCCTGCAGAAGGCCCTGCTTCATCATATCATCTACACGGTTATTGATATTTTTATGCAATTGTTCTTTGGGCAATTCCAACCCAATTTTTATGATATGGAAATCCCTTTGTTTTTTTTGTTGCGTTTGAAATTCAGTGATGGACCGCCCTGTTGAAAGTTTTACTTCAAGCGCCCGCATCAGGCGTTGGGGGTTCTTTATCTCACCCTTTGCAAAATAAGCAGGATCATTCTTTTCAACTTCCTTTTGCAGCCACACCAGTCCTTCCCATTCAAAATCAGCGATGATCTTTTCCCTTATCGCAACGTCAATAACGGGTACTTCATCAATACCATTGCAAAATGTTTTAACATACAACCCCGTACCACCAACCATTACTGCGATATCATGTTCTTTAAATATCCCGGATACTTTTTCCAGTGCATACTGCTCAAAAATAGCCGCATTAACTTCATCTTTTATGGAATGGGAATCAATGAAATGATGTTTTACCAATTGTAATTGTTCAGCCGAAGGCTTGGCCACACCTATATTCAGTTCCTTAAAACACTGGCGGCTATCCGCAGAAATAATAGTTGTATTGAAATGCTGTGCTACCTGTATAGCGAGAGATGTTTTACCAACTGCAGTTGGACCTACGATAACGATAACTGTTTTTTTCATGGAGTTTTGTCAGAGTTTGTGAAGAACCCGGAACAATGCTGATCGTGAGGTTTCAGGGGTAAAACGTTTAACAGCTTAAAATCCATCATTTCCCTCATCTGTTGTTGTTTCTTCTCCGGTTTCTTCTGCGGTTTCTGCTCCGTCACCTTCTTCGATGAAGCCATCGGCCAGGGCATCGGGTTGCAGGTCGTATTTTTCTTCCATTTCTGCAAGCCTGCTGTCTACCAATCCCTTTGTACCATATTGAGAAGGCGCAATGCCTTCCACACGTATGCAGGAAGGATACGTGAGTTTTTTATTTTCTTCCTTATCTACGGTGATCAGTTCCACCATAAAATGCCATACCTTATTGAAATCATATTGATAGATGAATTTCTGATTGGGGTTACTGATCTCGGAGCCAATAGTCGTTTCCTGCATTAGCAATGGTGGCACTTTATACTCCTTGTCGTATTTTTCGAGGGAAATCTCTCTTCCCCTTAACCAATTGTCATTACTGCGGTAAAAAGTCGCTTTGTGCTTCGAATCAAATTCATAACTTTTTAAAATGCACCCATGCAGGTCAAAAAAGTTTTGTGTGTGCCGGATAGCGATATCGCGGTAAACACTGTCGTCATCTTCCCAATATATCCTGAAACGTAAAATAGCCATGAAACAAAATTAAGGATTAATTATTAATAAGAGGTTGGGGTTAAGAGTTATGAGTTTATAGTTTAAAATTTAAAGTTTAGCGTGAAAAGTAAAGGACAAATCCTTATCGAACAGATAAATTAGCAAATCATAACCCTTAACTATTAACTATTAACTATTAACTCTTAATTATTAACTATTATTCCCAACTCCTTTGCCTTCTGT
This sequence comes from Chitinophagaceae bacterium, assembly GCA_043782405.1. Lineage (GTDB taxonomy): Bacteria > Bacteroidota > Bacteroidia > Chitinophagales > Chitinophagaceae > Ferruginibacter. The sequence continues at coordinate 8,396 of JAYWAN010000087.1, read as the reverse complement.
GTCATAAATGCATGAGCCGCTACATATTCGTTAGGAATGATCCCATCAAGTATAGCTTCCCGTATCGCATTTTTTATATCCCCTACTTCACGGCCGGGAGGCAGATTAAAGGTTTGCATGATCATTTCACCGGTGATGGGTGGCTGCCAGTTGCGGATATGGTCTTTCTCTTCCACTTCTGCGCAGCGTTTACGGACCATTTCGAAATTTTCAAGGAACCGTTTCACTTTTTGTTTGTTCTTAGAAGTGATATCCGCATTACAAAGTATCATCAATGCATCAAAATCTTCCCCGGCATCAAATAATAATCTTCGTATAGCACTGTCCGTTATATTCTCTTTGGTAAGACTGATAGGGCGCAAATGCAATTCCACCATCTTGCGTACAAACCTCATTTTTTCATTCTGCGGCAGTTTAAGTTTGGTGAATATTTTTGGTACCATGCGCCCGCCTACCACTTCATGCCCGTGAAAGGTCCAGCCATGGCCTTCTTCAAATTTCTTTGTCACCGGTTTTGCAATATCATGCAATACGGCCGCCCAGCGCAACCAAAGGTCATCTGTATGTTTACAGATATTATCAACTACCTGTAAGGTATGATAGAAATTATCTTTGTGCCCCAGCCCGTCGATGTACTCCGTGCCGGCGAGATCAACCATCTGCGGAAAAATTATTTTCAGCAAACCAGTTTTGTATATGAGGTCCAATCCTACCGAAGGCATTGTGCAAAGCAGTATCTTATTCAATTCATCGGCGATACGTTCACCGCTCACAATTTTTATCCGCTCTGCATTTTCACTAATGGCTGCAAGGGTCTTTTCTTCAATGGTAAAACCAAGTTGTGCTGCAAAACGTATTGCCCGCATCATGCGCAGGGGATCATCACTGAAAGTTTTTGCAGGTGCCAAAGGTGTTTGAATTATTTTTAAACCCAGGTCCTTTATACCATCAAAGGGATCGATCAATGCACCATAATCTGTTGCATTCAGGCTTATCGCCAATGCGTTGATGGTAAAATCGCGGCGGTCCTGGTCATCCTCCAATGAGCCCGTTTCCACTGCAGGTTTCCGGCTATCGTAACTGTAACTTTCTTTGCGGGCGCCCACAAATTCTATTTCGATGCCTTCCACTTTTATCTGTGCAGTGCCAAAATTTTTAAAAAAATTCACTTCTGCCACCGGTTGAAATTGTTGGGCAACTTTGTGCGCAAGAGCAATACCATCGCCTACACAAACAATATCAATATCCTTGGTAGCCCTTCCCAATATCTTATCCCGTACAAAACCGCCGATCAAATAACAGGGTAAGCCGGTTTCTTCCGCAGCTTTGGCGATCTTTTTAAAAATAAATAATTCCTTATCGGTGCAGTTGATGTACATGATGCGCAAATTTAAGGAAATAAAGCTGCTGGCTATAAGCACCTGGTTACATGCTGCCGTCACAACTGGCATCTTTATTGCCCCTATATCCCTTCACACAAAAAACACTGAAATGACCATGTGTTTTGACATTTTGACTTTATATTGAGAAAATTATGGATAACAAGTTTTATTTACAGGGTCCCGAAGATGAAATGGAGTTCATGCCCATCATTCCGCTGAACGAAGACGATGACGGAAACCCTGATGAGCAGGCGATCCCGGCGGAATTGCCCATCCTGCCTTTAAGAAATACTGTACTGTTCCCCGGCGTTGTAATTCCCATAACGGTTGGCCGTGATAAGAGTATTAAAGCAGTAACCGATGCGTATAAGGCTGACAAATTGATAGGCGTGGTGGCGCAAAAAGACAGTTCGGTGGAAGAACCCACCATCAGCGACCTGGAAGATATTGGAACCGTTGCAAAAATTGCCAAACTTATTAAAATGCCTGATGGCGGCACTACCATCATCATCCAGGGACGTAAGCGCTGCAAGATAGAAGAGATCACAACAGATGACCCTTACTTCAAAGCTAAAATAACCGTATTAACCGATGAAGTATTAAAAGATGATGCCGATTTTAATGCCATGGTAAGCAGTATCAAAGATCTTGCGGGGCAAATCGTGAGCCTCTCTCCCAACCTGCCCAGTGAAGCAGCCATTATTTTAAAAAATATTGAGAACCCTTCTTTTTTAATTCATTTTGTAAGCAGCAACTTAAATGCCGATATCAAAGAGAAACAGCGTTTACTCGAAATCAGTAATATAAAAGCAAGGGCCGAACTGCTGATGAACCTGATGCAAACTGAATTGCAATATGCAGAACTCAAAAATAAAGTAACCAATAAAACAAGGGCGGAATTAGATAAACAACAACGGGAATATTTTTTGCAACAGCAGATGAAAGCCATCAAGGATGAACTGGGCGGCGATAATGTGGCTGAAGTAAAAGAAATGCAGAAAAAAGCTGAAAATAAAAAATGGCCCGCTACTGCAAAGGAAATGTTTACCAAGGGTGTGGAGAAACTGGAAAGGATGCACCCTTCAACACCCGATTACTCGGTAGTGTACAATCACCTCGACCTGATGCTTGACCTTCCCTGGGAAGATTATACTGAAGATTCGTACGATCTTAAAAAAGCAAAAAAAATATTGGACAATGATCATTATGGTATGCAGAAGATCAAAGAAAGGATACTGGAATATTTAGCCGTGCTGAAATTAAAAGGTGATATGAAGTCTCCGATACTTTGTTTTTTAGGTCCTCCCGGCATTGGTAAAACAAGCCTGGGTAAAAGTATCGCTGCTGCCATCAACAGGAAATATGTAAGGGTAAGCCTTGGTGGTTTGCATGATGAAAGCGAGATACGCGGCCACCGCAAAACTTATATCGGTGCGATGCCGGGAAGAATTTTACAGTCGATAAGAAAGATCAAATCGAGTAACCCCGTGATGATACTGGATGAGATTGATAAAGTGGGAAGCGATCACCGCGGCGATCCGTCTTCTGCATTGCTGGAAGTGCTGGATCCCGAACAGAATAATACTTTCTATGATAATTACCTGGAAATGGAATATGACCTGAGCCGTGTTTTATTCATTGCCACGGCAAATAATATCAACAATATTCCGCCGGCTTTAAGAGACCGTTTGGAGATCATCGACCTGAGTGGTTATGCCGTGGAAGAAAAAATTGAAATTGCCAAACGGCATCTTATCCCCAAGCAAAAAGAAATGCATGGGTTAAAAGATATCAGCTTTAAGATGAGCGATGCAATACTGGAGAATGTGATACAGGATTATACCCGTGAGAGCGGTGTGCGGGAACTGGACAGGCAACTGGCCAGTATCATGCGCTACCAGGCAAAGGAAGTGGTATTGAAAGGGAAATATAAAGCTACCATTACTAATAATGACCTGGAAAAGATATTGGGCAAAGCACGCTATAGTAATGACCTCTATAAGACAGCCAATATGCCCGGCGTTGCAGTTGGACTTGCATGGACCTATGTTGGTGGCGATATACTTTTTATAGAAACACAGTTAAGCGAAGGAAAGGGCGAACTTAAACTAACCGGCAACCTTGGCAATGTAATGAAAGAAAGTGCGAGCACTGCACTCACTTACCTGGAAGCTAATTGCAAAAAAGTGAATATTGAACCCGAACTTTTCAATAAAAAAGATATTCATATCCATGTTCCCGAAGGAGCTGTTCCCAAAGATGGCCCCAGTGCAGGCATCACCATGCTATCGGCATTGGCAAGTGCTTTTACTGGTCGCAAAATAAAGCCTTACCTGGCTATGACGGGTGAGATCACTTTACGCGGACAGGTATTGCCCGTTGGTGGCATCAAGGAAAAGATACTGGCAGCCAAACGTGCCGGTCTTAAGGAAGTCATCATGTGCTGGCAAAACGAAAAAGATGTGCTGGAGATAAACAGCCAGTACATTAAGGGCATAAAATTTCATTATGTAAAAACGATGCAGCAGGTATTGGAACTGGCACTTGTTTGATCTGGTGCTTATCTTCCACCGAGGGTATTTGGTTAAGACCTTATATTATTGTTAACAAAATATTTTTAAGTGAAGAGCCAACCAAACGTATTAAATCTGCGTATATACCCTTGTTAAGTGAATCAACAGTATCCATGTTGGTTGTTTTAAGGGTTAAAGTGATTCCCGTCCTGTTTTTACAGGATGGGAATTTTAGTTTAAGGAACTTATATCCCGTCCCCTTCTTTTTTCCAGCCAATCCTGTTCTTTGTTTGTGGTAAAAGCCTGGAGAATGGCGATGAGAAAAAGTGCACCGATATTGCTTGCCAGGAAAAGTACACCGAAGCATTTAAAATCATTTACATCAAGTCCGCGGTATTTAAAAAATGATACCATATCCATTACCAGTACAATAAGGCAGCAGATCAAACCAACCAGGAATAATGCCATAGAGATGATACGTATGGCTTTCACGGGATGTAGACGTGTACGCCTGAAAAAGATGATATAGGCCGAAGAAAAAATAGCAGGTGGTATGGTGATGATGAAGAGTTCAAAAACAATATCTACCGGTGCCGATGAAACGATCTTTGAGAAGCCATAGAATGTCCCGATGATCAGCGCAAAGATCACCGGTATTGATAAAAACAGCAGAAAGATAAGGATGTAGAGTTTCGTGTACCTGGTAAATTTATCTTCCATTTTATTCATCATTAAATCGGGTGATCAGGGCTCAAAAATAACTCAGGTTGGTCTTTGGCGTAAGCGTCAGCAATGTCTGGTACATTAACTTGATGGTATTTTCAATATCATCTTTATGCAACATCTCAACGGTGGTGTGCATATACCGCAATGGGATTGATATCAGCACCGAAGGACAGCCATCGTTGGCATAGGCGAAAGAATCAGTATCTGTTCCCGTGCTCCTGCTTACAGCATGGTATTGCACAGGTATTTTATTTTTAACAGCTGTTGCCTGCACAATATCCAGCAGTTTGTTATGAACAGCCGGCCCATAAGTAAGTGAGGGGCCTTTACCGCAACTGCATTCACCTTCTACGAGTTTATTGATCATCGGTGTAGTGGTATCATGCGTTACATCCGTGATAATGGCAATATTCGGCTTTATCCTTCTTGCGATCATCTCGGCACCACGTAAACCAATTTCTTCCTGTACGGCATTAACGATATACAGGCCAAAAGGAAGTTTCTTCTTATTCTCTTTCAGCAGGCGTGCAACTTCAGCGATCATAAAACCGCCCACACGGTTATCAAATGCACGGCCTATCAGGTAATCGTAAGCGATCTCTTCGTAACCTTCTTCATAAGTTGCAATGGCACCGATATGAATCCCCAATGCTTCCACTTCTTTCCTGTTCCTTGCACCACAATCCAAAAAAAGATTATCCACTTTGGGTTGAGGTTCTTTATTATCATTATTACTCATTCTTGTATGGATGGCCGGCCAGCCAAAAACCGCTTTCACGGCTCCCTTCTTTCCATGAATAAGTACACGCATGGAGGGCGCTATCTGGTGATCCACACCACCATTACGTTTCAGGTAGATCAGTCCTTCGGGAGAAATATAATTTACAAACCAGCTGATCTCATCTGCATGCGCTTCTATCACCACTTTAAAAGGGGCAGTTGGGTTGATTACACCAACAGCCGAGCCATAGGGATCTGTAAAATGCGTATCTACATAGGGTTTCAGGTAATTCAGCCATAATTTTTGCCCGCTGCTCTCAAATCCTGTTGGAGAGGGATTGTTGATATAGTTTTTCAGGAAAGTATAGGATCCGGTATTGAGTATGCTCCTGGGTTTGCCCGCTTTTGCCATAATTAAATTTTACTGCCACAAAATTAACTAAATACTCGCTATATAAGTAGCAAGGGCAGAAAATAACATGAGTCCGTCTATAAAAAAATAATAAAAAAGATAGCCCTGCTTTTTTGTTGAATAATAATAAGCGATAAGCAGCACAACGGTTGAAACCTGCAGGGCGATCGTTTGGGCGATAGTAACCCCGAAATAGTGGAAAAGAAAATTGGTGGCAAATAATATGACGAATATCACCATGATGAGGTAACGGAGAACTTTCGGGCTAAGATCGGTGGCGAGGCTGCGTAAGCCCCGTATCTTATCAACGGCAATATCACGGCTGTCGAAAATGATACAAAGCATCAGCATCAATAAAAAACGCCGGGTAATGATAAACAGTTCCGCATTGTTTAAAAGCAGCAAGGCTTTCTGCATGGGGATAAAAGCCGTTACATAGGTCCAGGTAAACGCCAGCAGGGTTGTCTTTAACACTCCTGCCCTGCGGGTGAAGCGAAGGAAATGGAAGGGCAATAGCGGTAAGGCATATAGGCCAGTAAAGCAAATGGCCGGCCATACCTTATCGGCCTGCAATGCAGAGGAGAAAAAACAAAGGAACATGCCAGCGGCAGCAAATACCAGTAAAAGGATTTCCACCATTTCTGTCCGAAAAAAAAAGGCAAGTGAAAAATTACCGGCAAGTGAATATTTACTCAGCAGCCAGTAAAAATTATAACTGCACATCGTGGCAAAAAAAATGAAGCCATACAAAAAGATATCTGCCTGCTGGTGCAATAACAGGAGGGTTTGAAAAGCCATGGCAACGGCACAGAGGGCGATAAAAAGAGAATGTGATAAGATGAAATGAAGCCACTTCATTAGGGGAAATAATATACAGGTTTACCTGTACGCAGTGTGTTGCTTTTATTTTTTGCAAAGTCTTTTACATATACATCAAAATAGATCGTATCCTTCTTGGTGGTATTGGGCACGCCCAGGAACTGTTTTAAATTGACAACGATATCTCCTTTGAAATTCTTTTTGGCTACCTGGCTGATATTGGGCAATACCAGGGAATCAAACCGGTTGGTTCGCAGGTTGGTAACATAAATATAAGAAGTATCCTGGCCGTTGATATACCCAAGATCGCCTTCCGCATCCGTTATACTTACCGTTAAGAACGGGAAATCAGCATTATTCGTGGTACCCCTCACCCAGCTGTCCGGGCTGATGGATTTGAACGTAATTTGCGGAGCTGTTGTAAATTTATCCTTATTACAGGCCGTAAACAGTAAAACAGTCATCGCAATTGATAAAGTGTAACGCATCTTTGTATATTGATAGGTCAAATTTAATGATTGATATTGAAAGAACCCGTTAAAAATATTGACCTCGAAAAGAGGGTTTTTGCTGCTTCGGCAGATAATTTCAATGCGCTGGCCATTGAACTGTTCCGGTACCAATACAACCATAATACCATTTACCGGCAATACTGCGATGCGCTGAAAACCGATGCAGAGCATATTGATGCACTGCATAAGATCCCTTTTTTACCCATTAGTTTTTTTAAGACACATGCGGTTATGACCACTGAATTTGAAGCGGAGTCTGTTTTTGAAAGCAGCGGAACTACCCAGCCGGTTAACAGTAAGCATTTTGTAAAAGACAATTCCCTTTACTGTAAAAGTTTTACCACCTGCTTCGAAAAATTCTATGGCCCTGCAGCAAATAAATGTATACTTGGCCTGCTTCCTTCCTACCTAGAAAGGGAGGGGTCTTCTTTAGTGATGATGGTGGATGAGCTGATAAAGAAGAGCAATAACGCCCTAAGCGGTTTTTATTTGTATGACCATGATAAACTGCACCGTACTATCCTGCACAATGAACTGCGAAAATTTCCTACGCTGCTGATCGGTGTTACTTATGCATTGCTTGATTTTGCCCAAAAATACCCATTAAAGTTACGTCATACCATCATCATGGAAACCGGTGGCATGAAAGGAAAAAGGGAAGAAATGACCAGGCAGCAGGTGCATCATTTTTTACAACAACAATTAGGGGTAAGTCTTGTGCATTCGGAATATGGGATGACGGAATTATTATCGCAGGCTTATTCCAAAGGTGATGGAATTTTTCACTGCCCGGCATGGATGAAAGTCTTACTCAGGGATGAAGATGATCCATTACAGGTTAAGGTACCATCAGCTGAAAATGAAAAACCTTTGACCGGTGTAATGAATATCATCGACCTGGCCAATATTTACAGTTGCAGTTTTATTGCCACGGAAGATGCAGGAAGATTGTATTCGAATGGAAGTTTTGAAGTGATCGGAAGAGTGGATAATAGTGATGTGAGGGGATGTAGTTTGATGGTGGTATGAAAACTGACCCGGGTAGAAAAGTTGCTGAACTTAAACTTTGAGCATTGAACATTGAACATTAAATATTGATCATTTACTCAAATAAAAAATGGTTCATGTTTCCATGAACCATTATAAGTTTAACTAAGCGAAGGAAATGTTCAATATCCAATGCTCAATTGGAGCCACTTTCCTTTTTTAGTTTTGTGATCTGGCTGGGACTCGAACCCAGGGCCCTCCCGATTAAAATCGGGATGCTCTGCCAACTGAGCTACCCAATCAATGCCTCAATATATTTCCGGGA
>JAYWAN010000086.1:0-87107 GCA_043782405.1 Chitinophagaceae bacterium | reverse complement strand
AATTCCATCAATTCATTCTTTCTTCTTCGTTTGAGTTCCTGTAAATATTTTTTACCGGCATCGCAGGTAAAATTTCCGGGAGCAGGATGCGTGATCACGTACCTGGCCTGAAAGGTTTCGGTATTGGGCGTTACCTGGAACATCAGGTCCTGCGCAAAACTTTTTCGGTTGTATCTGAAATGTAAACGGGTAAAATGAACATTCTTACTCCCATTATCCGGCTCATCATTATCTACATCACTGTAGTCTGTCCAGTCTTTCCCTTTAAGCCACCATACACCACTTTGCACAAGGTCCTGCTCCGAAGGTGCGGTAGCGATACAGGGATCACAGTGGTAAAAATTTTGCGGACTCACGTCCCAGGCATATTCCAGGAAACCCACACTCTTGTCTTCATTGTTCCACTGCCTGTCGAAAAGATTACTGTAAAACGCACTGAAATTCTTTTGCACGAACAAAGGGATGCTTTTGCCGGTAGGGATATTCACGTTCCGGTAGTTGGTACATTCAACACGACCCTTACGCGTAAACGCATAAACGATGAGGTCCTGGTCGCCATCTGAATTGGCCATTCCTAGCCGGATGGGCAACATGAATTTTGGTGAGTTGAACCCTATCTGCAAGGGACGTAGGAAATTACCCGGTAATTTTTTCTTCTCCGCCTCATTTACCTTTACCACAAAAAATTTCAGGTTACTTTTTATGTAAGGATCCAGCACCTCTTCGGCGCCTTCGGGAATTTTATAACCGTTTGAAGTTAACCACTCTTTTAAACCGCCACTTTCTTTGGCGCTTAATATTAAAATGTCATATTCACCCACTAAATACTTGGCTTCAATTTTTACACCCAGATCTGCTTTTGATGTTGCATAACCCAAATCCTTAGACGCTCTTTTTTGACCCATAGCTGTTACTACCACTTCTTCTAAATTGTTCATGGTACAAGGATTTTGATCCCAGTATTCTACCAGCCTGGGTGCACTGTAATCATTCAATCGCTGAAAGATGGACTGGTCAACAACATGTATATCATCTTTCCTCAGCACTACTGGCACCGGCACCACCATCGCAAAATCTTTTACGTCCCCTTTATAATCATTGTACATGGTAATAACGGTTTTGTTGCCATCACGTACCAGTATCACCTGTGATGTTTTATTTTTTAAAGTACCGTCCGCCTTACTTACATAAAATCCACAAAAAGAAAACAATATTGGCGATATGGCAATACAAGTCCCGATAACTGCAAGTTTGCGTTTCATAAATTAATTTTTAGAATAAATAATTACATTACTGAATGTGTGTATACGGATTGTAAAAACCTGGTTTCTTCGGGATTAAGCTGTTTAGAAGTTTTCCATTGAAACCTCCTTGCTTTAAATAGTTTATCTAATATTGGTACTAATGGTTGTGCAAAGATCAATACCCATATTGGTGCGCCATTCATGAATTTAAAAGTGGTTAAATAAAAAGCCACAACGGCAACAGCCATGGACCATAGAATTCTTGCAACAGAATGATTGGGTGTAGTCTTTGGATCTGTGATCATGAAAAAAGAAAATAACAGAAGGCTACCCGTACTTATGGATTGCACAAAAAAATCCATTGGCCAACCCAGGTAAATGATCTGGCGTGCAAAGAGCAGCAAGCTAAATGTCCCGAGGAAAGCGATGCTTACATCTAATTTCTGCACGCGGGTAACAACGATAAAGCCCAGGCTTAACACGGCAAAAAGTATAACAATGCCGCTACCCCATTGCCCCGGACTTATCCAGGCCTGGCCGGTAAAAAAAAGTACAACTACAATGCCTAGTGCGGAGGGATTAAAAATGTGTTTACCATTGAAACGGATAATATATTTTGAAGCGATCGAAATAACAGCAGCCAGTACAGCAATGGTCCAATGATTTGTTTTAAGTAAAAGCGATAATCCGAATGAACTGATCAATGCAGAAGGGATACCGATTCTTAACTTATTCCACCACGAACCGGAAAATATTTTTATTTTGCTTGTATTAAAAATCATTTCGCATAGGAACTGTGTAGTTATACTGATGCCGAAATATGTGCCATACAACCACCATTCCGCAGTCCAATGCAGGTAAAAAATACCATAGCCCAAAAAAACAGATTGAAAAATGATCTGGAAATAACGGGCATCTTTAAATAAATGTACCGGCATACAACTGGTTTTGTAGTAAGATGCAATCGCTAAAACTTTTGCACAAAAAAAATGGTAATGAATTGTTAACGCCGGAGCTTGTAAATAAAAAATGAAATTGTAGATTTATGAAACAAACGAAATTAACCTTGCCAAAAATAATCAGTAAAAAAAATGACATACGATTTAAATAAATCAATAGCGGTTCTTGAAAGGACACCTGCCGTACTGAATACATTGTTATCCGGCTTACATGATGACTGGATAATGCACAATGAAGGCCCCGAAACTTTTTCACCCTATGATGTGATGGGGCATTTGATACATGGAGAAAAAACAGACTGGACGGTGAGAACAAAAATGATACTGGAATATGGGAGCACAAAACCATTTGTACCTTGGGACAGGTTTGCGCAATTTGACGAAAGCGAGGGAAAAACATTGCAACAGTTCCTGGACGAGTTTGCAGCAATAAGGGCAGAGAACATGATTTGGTTTAAAGGTTTGCAATTGACCGAAGCCGACCTGGATAAAAAAGGGATACACCCAAAACTTGGTGAAGTAACTTTAAAAAATTTACTGGCTACCTGGGTTGTACACGACCTTACACATATTGCGCAGGTAACAAGGGTGATGGCAAAACAGTATAAGGAACAAATGGGCCCATGGCCTGAATTTTTCAGGATACTTAGTTTTTAATTCATTGCTGTTGCCCCGGGCAACAGCAATGAATTGAATTTTATTTCTTCCTCGTGAATTTGATCTCCATCATTTTCACATCCTTCCCATCCGGGCCAGGAGCAAACATTTCCATCATCTGGGTATTATCATCAATTACCCTAAAGGTTTCCTTGAAATCTTTTTCAGTCATAGTTTCGGGATCCATCTCTTTGCCCGTAAAGGTGACCGATTTAGTGGCAGTATCCCAGGTTCCGGTCATATTCAATATCCCGGTGCCCATATTATCAATCCAGGAGCTTACCATTTTTTTTGATGCATTATTATAACCAATGGTACCATGTCCTTCAAAAGGCATTCCCATCATAGTGCTTTTGTTTACAGATTCCTGGTAACGGCCGCCCAATACCATTTTGTTTACTGCGGTACCTGTACTTTTTGTAGGGGGTGCGCCAGGTTTTTCCCACATGGAAATTTCTGAATTCCAGATCCCGTCCCAGGAGGCCATCATTTTATGCATATCACCAGGGGTCATGCACATTTGCCAGTTTTTCATCATCGTTGCGGAGTCGGGTATAGCAACAGGTGTCGCATCTTTTTTCACTGCTACACTTGCCGTAGAATCTTTTTTATTTTTTGTATCATCGCCTGAATTATTACATGCAAAAAGCAGCATTGTTGATGAACATAATAACAGGGTTATCCTTTTCATAATTTTTTTTGACAAAATAGAAAATGAAATTTAATTATACAAGAAAAAATGATAAACGGCTGTTCATGCATCCGCTTCACCAGGGCTGGTTTCCTTTAAAACATTTTCTATCCTCGTTTTTAATTCTTCATAAGTAGTGTAGCCCCTGGAGAGTAAGTGGAATTTTGTTTCATTTACTTGCAGCATTACGGCAGGAAACCCCGTAACCTGTAATTGTTTACACAAAGCAAACTCATAATAAGCCCTTTCTTTATATTCTTCGCTTTGCAGTTTTTCGTAAAATGCTTCGGGCTGTATACTGTATTTTTCAAGAAGATGGCGGTAAGCCTCATTGTCATCCAGGTCCCTTCCTTCACCATTCAATGCGTATTGAAGATCGGTAGCAAATTCAACCTGCCGTTCCGGGAAATATTCTTTGAATATGCACAATGCAATGGCCGGTTTTTCGGAGTTCATCCGCCAGTCACTTTCTTCCGGGTTATTGATATGCCATAAAAAATCTTCGCCAAATTTAATGCCAGTTAATTCTTCAACCCTTTTATATGCCGATTGAATATATGCTGCAATTTTACTGATATGCTGCACCTGTTCACCAATGATCATACCTCCGCTCAATACTTCAAATTCCAACCGGGAACTGTATTCTTCGGCAATTTTTTTCATTACGGGGCTGAAGCCATAGCACCAGCCGCAGTAAGCATCATAACAATAAAATATAGTTGGGTTCATAAAATAAATCGGATCAATGTGCTTCTAACCAACTTTTACCCATGCCTATTTCTGCATCGGTGGGTACGCCATTGGGTAATGCCAGTGCATTTTGCATACAATTTAAAATGACAGGTTTTATTTTTTCAATTTCATCCTTGTGTGCATCAAACACCAATTCGTCATGCACCTGCAATAACATTTTTGACCTGAATTTATTTTTAATGAACTCCTCATGAATTTTTATCATGGCCATTTTTATCATATCGGCAGCAGAGCCCTGTATAGGAGAGTTAATGGCATTGCGTTCTGCAAAACCACGTACAGTAAAATTAGCCGAGTTGATATCCTTTAACCAGCGCTTGCGCCCCATCAGCGTTTCTACATAACCGTTCTCTTTGGCAAAATTAATGGTGTCATCCATGTACTTCTGGATATTGGGAAATTGTTTCTTATAATTATCAATGATCTCTTTGGCTTCCGAACGGGAAATGCCTAAATTTTCTGCAAGGCCAAATGCACCCTGGCCATAAATAATGCCAAAGTTCACGCTCTTGGCTTTGTAACGCATTTCCTTCGTAACATCTTTTTCTTCTACATTAAAAACTTTAGCTGCTGTTGCGGTATGAATATCTTTCCCTGTCCGGAAAGCCTCACACATGTTTACATCGCCGCTGATAGCGGCAACAATGCGTAATTCTATCTGCGAATAATCTGCCGAAACCAATAGATGGTCCTTATCCCTGGGAATAAATGCCTTTCGTATCTCCCTTCCTCTTTCGGTTCTTACGGGGATGTTCTGTAAATTGGGATTATTGCTGCTAAGCCTACCGGTAACGGCTACTGCCTGGGCGTAAGAAGTGTGCACCCTTCCTGTTTTTTTATTGATCATCAATGGCAATGCATCTACATAGGTTGATCTCAATTTGGTATATTCCCTGAAGGACAGGATATCGTCAACGATCTTATTCTGGCTGGCTAATTTCAATAACACGTCTTCACCGGTCGCATATTGGCCTGTTTTGGTCTTTTTTGCTTTCGGGTCTATCTGCATTTTATCAAAAAGTACTTCGCCCAGTTGTTTCGGACTTGCTAAATTGAAACGTACGCCTGCCTGTTTATAAACACTTTCCTCTGCTGCTTTTGCTTCTTTTTCTAACTCTTTGCTGTAATCATTTAAAAAACCTTCGTCGATCCTTATCCCTTCAAATTCCATTGCTGTTAATACCTTCACCAAAGGATTCTCCACTTCATAAAAAACTTTTTCTACTTCCTTCTCTTTTAACTGGGGTAAAAAAATATTTTTTAATTGCAGCGTGATGTCAGCATCCTCTGCTGCATAATCTTTTATCTTCTCAATTTCAACATCCCTCATCGTTCCCTGCCCCTTTCCTTTTTTACCGATCAGCTCATCGATATGCACGGGTTCATAACCCAGGTATTTTGCGCTTAGCGCATCCATACTGCGTTTGCCATCGGGCTCAATTACATAATGTGCCAGCATGGTATCAAAAATATTCCCGTTCAATTCAAAACCATACCATTTCAACATCAGCATATCGTATTTGATATTCTGGCCTATCCAGGTAATGGAAGGTTGATTAAAAAGTTCATTGAAGAGCTTTAGGATGGCGATTGTTTTTTCTCTTTCCGGCGGGCAGGGGATATAATATCCTTCACCGGGATTGATGGAAAAACTGAGCCCAACGAGTTCTGCATCATTGGCATCAATACCGGTGGTTTCCGTATCAAAACAAATCTCAGGCTTACCGATCAAATGATTCATCAGGTTTTTTATTGCTGCATTCGTTTCAACAAGAATATAATTGTGGGGAGTATTATTGATGTTCTTATCAACGACCAACCCTCTTTCATCCGAAGGCCCATCATCAGTCTTAGTAACTGGTGACTGGGGTACAGGTTGCTCAACAATATTCCCAAACAGGTCCATCTGTGCAGTTTCTGCCTTTTGTCCTTTTCCTCCTGGTAATTCATTTTTACCTCCTGCCTTTTCATGTTTGCCATCAACAGCAAACTCTATATCTTCTCCTAAAATGCGTTTGCCTAAAGTTTTAAATTCCAGCTCGGCAAAAATTTCCTTCAATGCTACTTTATCCATCTCTTTTATCCGGAAATCTTCTTCATGGAATTCAACCGGTACATTGGTGATAATGGTAGCCAGTTTTTTACTCATTATCGCCAGCTCTTTTCCCGCTGCCACTTTTTCTCCCAGCTTTCCTTTTATATTGGGCGCATTTTCCAAAACGTTTTCAAGTGTGCCGTATTCTTTCAACAATTTAGCGGCTGTTTTTTCGCCTACGCCCGGTATGCCGGGAATATTGTCGACAGCATCGCCCATCAAACCTAAAATATCAATGACCTGGCTTATCGTTTCAATATCCCATTTGGCGCAGACTTCCTTCGGCCCCAGTATTTCAAAATTACCGCCCTGGTACGGGGGTTTATAAATCTTAATATTTTCTGAAACGAGCTGGCCATAATCCTTATCAGGAGTTACCATAAAAACCTCGTAACCCGATTTCTCTGCCTGCTTGGCCAATGCACCAATTACATCATCGGCTTCATATCCATCGATGGCTATAACCGGGATGTTCATGCCGGCAATAATTTTTTTGATATCCGGCACCGCCGATAAAATGTCTTCAGGTGTTTCCTGCCGGTTGGCTTTATAATCGGCAAAGTCGGTATGTCTTTCTGTTGGTGCATGCGTATCAAAACACACGGCCATATGTGTGGGTTTCTGGTTGTTGATGAGTTCGATCAATGTATTGGTAAAACCAAACTGCGCATTGGTATTTCTTCCCTTGCTGGTAATGCGTGGGTTACGGATAAGTGCATAGTACGCACGGAAAACCAATGCAAATGCGTCAAGTAAGAATAATTTTTTTTGCATGGCATAAAAGTAAAACAATTGACGCGCCAATCAAAACAGCAGTTAAAATAAGAAAGCCATTCTTTGGGAATGGCGTAAAGTATTAATGAAATTTGAAAAAAAATATTTACAGTGCAGTGATTTTAAGACTTTCTGTAACCGGGCTACCGGAACTTTGTAAGTCTATTTGCAGGTTGGCAATATCCCTGATATTCCAGTAATCATTCAGTTTTGCAAGTATAGGATCGGTTTTACCCAGGTTGATAGTAATGCGTTTTGAAATATTATCTTCAGACCAGTTGCCTTTTATTTCCACCCCGTTTTTAATGGCTTTCAGGTCACCAGTAGCCCCAAAAACGAAATTATATCCAGCAAAATCATTGATCTTTTCCTTATTGGCATCCCCGTAAACATCTACTTTCCAGGTACCTTTTGTAATAACAGGTGTGGCCGATTTATCTGCGGTAAGTGTATCAATACTGGTGCAGGCGGCAAAATAAAGTATGACAGAGGATTTTATTGCAAAAAGCAGGAATGGCTTAGTCATTTCAATAGGATTTATTGGTTCTTGTAGGTATATAACTACAAAACCATAGAATTATTGTGACAAAGCGGGATAAAATCAGAACCTGGTTTCCAGGTAAACAGGTAACATAGCCCTCCAGGTTGGCCAGTCGTGCTTCCACTCCTCTCCCCATACATCCAGTTCATAGTTGATGCCTTTGCTGTAAAGCACACCTGCAAAGGCTTTTGAGGCATTGGGGTCTTCATAAGCGCCGCTGCCTGTAAGGATGTGTACGTGGTTGCTTTTGCGAATCTGCTCTAAAAAATTATGGTCGTTCTGGTTGGGGATATAGTGCATGGGAGAATTGAAATAAACCTGGTCGTCATAATAGCCCTTCGTGTACTCGGTAAGGTCATATACCCCGCTCATGGCAATAACACCATTGATAAGATCGGGTCTTTTCAAAAATAAATTCATGCTGTGCAATGCGCCAAATGATGCGCCGCAGGTAATGATAGGTGTTTCGGGCGAAGTGGCATTTTTAATAAAGGGAATCACTTCGTTAAAAACATATTCATTGAATTGATTTTGCCGGATGGCTTTATGTGCGCCGGCCATTTCGTTATTAAGCCAGCTTTCGTTATTGATACTGTTGATAGAGAACACCCTCACTTTACCGCTGTTAATATAGGGTGCCAGGGTTTCCATCATTTGGAAACGTTCGTACTCCAGATAATCGGCTGCGGCGGTAGGAACAAATAGTAACGCAAAGCCATAATCGCCATAAGAAGCGATGGGCATTTCTTTTCCCAGAGCGGGGCTGTACCAACCTGATAGTTCTCTTTTCATTGTTTGTTGTTATTTTACAAAGATGCACAAAGTTTTATCAGAAAAATGTACAAAGCTATAAAAATTATTCATGTGCCCCGGGTATTCCTTTTATTCTAAAATACCTTCTTTTATTTCTGTCCATAACTCCCTGTAACAACTGGCTGCATAACTGCTGTTGGCAAACTCCATGATGGGAGCTTTGTGGATGCCCATCTTTTCCACATCGGATAAATAGGGGATATAATTCTGGAAAAAACGTTTGTCTTTATACAGTTCATTCATGATTTC
Organism: Chitinophagaceae bacterium; assembly: GCA_043782405.1. Lineage (GTDB taxonomy): Bacteria > Bacteroidota > Bacteroidia > Chitinophagales > Chitinophagaceae > Ferruginibacter. The sequence goes on along the minus strand of JAYWAN010000086.1, from coordinate 78,331 downwards.
GTTGTGCATGTTCTTACGCAGATCGGTCATGGTGAAGAAACACATCATTTTACTGATGTCCAGGTCTTTTTCTTTAAAATAATCTTTCACCATATGATAGGTACGGATAGACAATGTAGTAGGGATCACCGGCATTAATACAATATCTGCAGCATTAAAAATATTTTCACTTAATGCGCTGAAACCGGGAGGGCAATCAATGAATACAAAGTCATATTCACCGGCCAATTGTTTTAATACAGATCTCAACCTGTTCTTATTGCCTTTCATTTCTTCCAGCATAATATCAAAGCTTCTGGAAGAATTATCTGCAGGGATCACATCCAATAATTCAAAATCGGTACTCAGGATGGCATTCTCCAGTCCGGCATCTTTGGTAATGAGTTTTTTTATTCCCGGGTGTGTTTTGGGTTTTGCTTTATAATAAAAAGAAGAGGATCCTTGTGGGTCAATATCCCAGAGCAGGGTTTTGTAACCATCTGCCGCAGCCAGGTAGGCAAAGTTTACACAACTGGCTGTTTTTCCCACGCCGCCTTTCAGGTTGTATAAAGCAATTGTAGTCATGGTTGTATGTTTTAAAAATGGACAGGTAAGTTAGTAAATTATTTTTTCATCTCTTCCATCTCTTTCTGTAGCCTGAACATCTCGTCCCTGAGTTTTGCTGCTTCCATAAAATCCAGGTCTTTTGCTGCTTTTTCCATTTCCCGTTTGATTTTTTTAATGGCTTTTTCTATCTGGGGAATGGTTTTATATACTTCCTGGTCCTCGGCTGCTACGGTTATTAGATCCTGGCCGGGGGCAATGGAATAAGGGTTTGAGGGGTCGTACCCCTTTACATCAAGTACCGAACCCTGGGCGATGATCTGTTCCGTGCTTTTAATGATGGTGGTTGGGGTAATGCCATGTTCGATATTAAAGGCGATCTGTTTTTCCCGGCGGCGGGTGGTCTCGTCAATGGTTTTTTGCATGCTGTCCGTCATCTTATCCGCATAGAATATCACTAGGCCATCAACATTACGGGCTGCCCTACCCGCAGTTTGTGTAAGGCTTTTCTCATTGCGCAAAAAACCTTCTTTGTCGGCATCCAGGATGGCAACAAGGGAAACTTCGGGAAGGTCAAGCCCTTCCCTCAATAAATTCACCCCCACTAAAACATCTATAACGCCTAAACGAAGTTCACGGAGTATTGCTATCCTTTCCAGGGTATCCACTTCGCTATGTATGTATTTACTGTTTACATCGATGCGCTGGAGGTACTTAGTCATTTCCTCGGCCATACGTTTGGTTAATGTGGTAACCAGCACCCTGTCGCCTTTGATAACCCGCTTGTCAATTTCATCAAGCAGGTCATCTATCTGGTTGATGGATGGGCGCACTTCGATCGGCGGATCCAACAACCCTGTGGGCCTTACTACCTGCTCTACCACTACACCACCACATTTTTCGAGTTCATAATTGCCCGGTGTGGCTGAAACAAAAATGGTTTGATTCAGCAGGGATTCAAATTCATTAAAATTCAGCGGGCGGTTATCCAGCGCAGAGGGTAAACGAAAACCATAATCCACCAATACCAGTTTACGGCTCCTGTCGCCGCCATACATGCCGCTTACCTGTGGGATGGTCTGGTGGCTCTCATCGATCATGCATAAAAAATCCTTTGGAAAATAATCGAGTAAACAGAATGGCCTTGTACCCGGTTTACGCCGGTCAAAGAAGCGGGAGTAATTTTCTATGCCGCTGCAATAACCCAGTTCACGTATCATTTCAAGATCGTAGTTAACCCTTTCGCTTATACGCTGTGATTCTATATACTTGTTAGAGTTTTTAAAATATTCTGTTTGTGCCAAACATTCATCCTGGATATCATGCACCACTTTTAAGAGCTGGTCTTTTGGTGCAACATATAAGTTAGCAGGGAAAATGGCAGCGTTATCTACAGTACTGATACGCTTGCCACTGCTGAGCTCCAGGGTTTCAATGGTTTCGATCTCGTCGCCAAAAAAACTGATGCGGTAACCAAAATCAACATAAGGTAAATTGATGTCTATCGTATCTCCCTTAACACGAAAAGTGCCTCTTGTAAAATCCCCTTCACTTCGGTTATATAAACTATTCACTAATGCATGTAAAAACCCCTGCCGGGAGATCACCTGTCCTTGATGAATACGGATGATCCCATTTTCGTAATCAGTGGGATTACCCATACCATAGATGCAACTCACACTGGCCACAATGATGATATCCCTTCTTCCACTTAATAATTGTGCGGTTGCCTGCAAACGGAGTTTATCCAATTCGTCATTGATACTCAGGTCTTTTTCAATATAGGTATTACTAACGGGCATGTATGCCTCCGGTTGGTAATAATCATAGTAGGATACAAAATAACCTACCGCATTATCCGGAAAAAACTGTTTGAACTCACCATACAACTGCGCCACTAAGGTTTTATTATGTGTAAGTACCAGAGTTGGTTGCTGTACATTCTGGATCACGTTTGCCATTGTGAAGGTCTTGCCGCTGCCGGTAACACCCAATAAGGTCTGGTATTTTTCCCCATTCAAAATCCCATCCGTTAACTGTTGAATGGCCTGCGGCTGGTCGCCGGCAGCGGAATAGGGAGATTGAAGATTGAATGACAACTTACTAAATTATTTTACTGAATATGGGGCCACAAATTTACCGAGAAATATTTTATACCTGCCTTACTGTTATCATTTAAACATCTCGGGGTGAAGTTTATTAAACTCCGTTGCATCCTGGAACGCTTTAGCAATCGCCAGCAGCGCGGCTTCATCATATAATTTACCGATTAAAGTTATGCTGGTGGGTAATTTGTTTTTATTGAAACCTGTAGGAAAACATAAAGCCGGGTGCCCGGTAAGATTTGTAATGGCCAGCTGATTTCCTGCATTAGTTGGACAAATAAAAGCATCATATTTACTGATCACTTCATTCACTTTTTGCATCAATAAATACCGGTGGCGGTAGGCGTTGATATATTCCACTGCGGGGATAAAGCGTGCTGTGCGGAATTGATTGGGCCAATCGTTTTTGCGTTGCCTGGTCATCATGTCATCGAGGTCGCTGCGGGTGAATTCATCAAACTGTGCAGCGCATTCGGCGCTGATGATAATTCCAACGATATCGAAATTATAAACAGTTGAATCAGGGAAATCAACAGGAATCAATTGCGCTCCCAGTTTTCTGTACACGTCCAGTACCTTTAATTCATTGCCCATGGTATCCCCCTGGTCAAAATAATATTTTGCATAAGCAATTTTCATTTTTGAAAAATCAGCCTTACCGGTGTAATTGAAGGGCATGTCTACAGCGCATTGGTCTTTTCCATCGGTACCGTGCAAATAATTAAATACAACTGCAGCGTCTTCTGCACTTCTGCAAATTGGGCCTATTTTATCAAGACTATAACTTAATGCCATGGCTCCTGTTCTGCTGGTGCTTCCAAATGTAGGCCGTAGGCCCGTTGCACCACAGGTGGTAGATGGAGAAATAATGGAACCCAGGGTTTCTGTACCAATTGCAAAAGGAACCAAACCCGCAACCGTAGCCGCTGTTGAACCTGCTGAAGAACCACTTGAACCTCTTTTTAAATTCCAGGGGTTCTTTGTTCTTCCGCCATACCAGTAATCCCCCATTGCTAATGCCCCCAAAGTAAATTTTGCGATCAATACCGCACCTGCAACTGACAGTTTCGTGTATACGAAAGCGTCTTCATCAATAGTCTGGTCTTTATACGGTGCTGCACCCCAGGTGGTTTTTGTCCCCTTCACTGCAAACAGGTCTTTTAATCCATAAGGGATTCCATGTAATGGGCCACGGTATTTACCGGCTGCAATCTCTTTATCGGCCTGCATGGCTTGCCGCATGGCAATGTCTTCCGTAAGTGTAATTACACATTGTAAAGTATCGCCGAATTTTTTTAAGCGATCAATAAAAAATCTTGTCAACTCAACCGAACTCATTTTTTTGTTTTTAATGAGTGATGCCAGTTGCAGAATGGAATAAAAAGCCAGTTCATTTTTATTGGCCGGAACAGCAATATTGGAAGGGATATTCCAATTGACCGGATTTTGTTTTTTATTGAATTGCATCCCCGGCAGGACCGGGCTTTGCCAGGTACTCAACGGTATACTGTTATCGAGTTTGTATTGACGCATTTTACCGTATTCCTTCATATTGCCCTTTACGTCATCAAATAAGGAATCCCTCTCTGCCGGTTTAAACTTAAGGCCCATTACCCTTTCGGCAGCAGGGATATCGTTTATGGTAAGACTGTCTTGCGAAAAACCGGTGGCAGCGGAACAAAGCAACCAGGATAAAAAAAGATATTTCATATTAAAAATTTAGACGGTTAAGCGACTTAATAAAAGGGAAGAATCTGTTATATATTTAATTTTACATAAACATGGTCATTCATCACCACGTTATTTAATAAACACTTTTTTGTCTTTATGCAATTGCTCAGCCTTTGTAACCAGTTCGGGTGGTGCCTGCACAAAGGGATTACAATGCTGGTAAACTTCTTTTAAGAATTCAATATAAGCATCAGTGTACATACAGCGTCGGCCCCTTCTTTCAGCAACAAATGATTCATGGTTGAAAATATCGTCCCACAGCATACTGAAGTAACGGTTAAAAATGTCTTCCCTTACTTTAAAGAATCCGGGGTAACATTCTTTGCAAAATTTTATATTGCGTTTGGTCTGTTCCATACCTTCAAGACTTACATATCGCTCATCATAAGGTGCAAAAGAAGTATAAGCATCTATCCAGTCGTGTAAGAGCTCCAGCATTTTTCCCCATCGCCAAACAATAGCATCGTGTTTGTTGATCATTGGCTGAAATGCAGATTCAATTTTAAAACGTTCCATTGAAAAAACAATACTGTCGGGTACACCAAAAGTAGCTGCTGCAGCCATTTCATCATACCTGGCCAAAATTTCCCTGTTCCTTCTTTCATAAACCGGCAAATTCAATTCTGCTGACCACTGGATGTCTTTTTCCAGGGCTTCACGGCTTAGCACGGTTCCTTCCATCGCTTTATCCAAACCTTTTTCTATCAATATACGCAGGAATGTAGGATAGTTTATTCCCGATCTGCCTAAAGCGATCACTTCCTGTATCGGCCCTTGTAATTTTTCTTTATCGGGATGGCTGTTCAGTTGTTGTAAACTGTTTTCATAAGCTTCGATGGTCTGTGCTAACAGCTTACTGTCATCATAACCCCCGCCTGCCGAATATTTTTTCTGCCCTTCTTCGGCTAGTAATACACCATAAGCTGTACTGAAATCCGTGAACAAACCTTCCGTAGTAAGTTTTGCATTGAATGATCCCAGGTCATCCGTTTCCAAAGCAAGTGATTCCATCCTGTTCATGGCCACGGCCATTTTATCGAACGATTCACCGTTTAAATTTTTATCCTTGCAATCCTGCAACATATTCCTGAATGTACCCAGCATTGCATCTGCATATGTTTTTTCAATGGGCATATCAGGAGGTTTTATAGATTTTGTGTAATGCAACCTTCTTTTCCAGTTCTTCGTCATTTACAGGAATGAGCCTGCGGTGACGTTCTTCATGGAGCAAGGAATAATCTAAATTCCAACCGGGCGCCCATTTGCGGGCTTCGGGCAATTGGTTTTCCTGCCATAATTTTTTTCCACTGTCAATGGTATCCTGCGCATACTGTTTACATTGGGCTTTCCATTCTTCGGGTATGGCTGCCTGTTGGTACACTTCAATATTTTCCATGGCAATAAAATCGCTGTAGAAAAAATCCAGTAACTGGTCAACCGTTATATCAATGCTGTTTTTTTGATGTACCCGGTTCACCATCTCTACAATTTCCATATCAGTTTGCATAGCACCCGCATGCTCAAGTATCTGTGCCGGCGCTTGGGCACGAATAAACTCCTTACATTCTTCATAAACTTTTTTGCGGAAAGCTTCCTGGTCTTTTACCAACGCGATGGCATTTTGTACGCTTAATTGCCGAAACTGGCCGGCCTTTGCCTGCAACCCTTCCATATTGGTGCAGGAAGCCACGAGGTCGTACAGCGCTTTTTCGGACAAGTAAGACTGCGTATATACATCACTATTTTGCCAGCGGTTCATCCGGGCTTCGTAATAAAGTAAATAATCATTAAAAACTGTATCCATTGCCTGTTGTTTAAGGGAACACTAATATAAAAAACTACGGGATGAATATTTTAAATAAATTTTAATAACCTGTTTGTTCTTAGATTATCCATACCCGGCACCTCTTTTCCATGAACAAGTGTAAAACGACATAAAACCGATCTATCCATATTAATTTACATTTAACCTTGCCATCCGGCTGAATTGACGTACCTTTGCGCCCTTAAAAACAGCCACAGGCAACCAGCTTTAAAATAGCGCCATCCGGCACTACTTAGGGTTCACAGCCTACTGCTCAAAGCTTTAACAATGAACATAAGAAACATCGCCATTATTGCTCACGTAGATCACGGTAAAACAACACTGGTAGATAAAATTCTGCACACCACGAATATTTTCCGTGATAACCAGGAAACCGGGGAGCTGATCATGGACAGTAACGACCTCGAAAGAGAACGTGGCATCACCATTTTCAGTAAGAACGTATCTGTAACTTATAAGGATGTAAAAATTAATGTAATTGATACCCCGGGCCATAGTGACTTTGGGGGAGAAGTGGAAAGGGTATTAAAAATGGCTGATGGTGTCTTACTATTGGTGGATGCTTTTGAAGGGCCCATGCCGCAAACCCGTTTTGTGTTGCAGAAAGCATTGAAACTTGGGTTACACCCGATCGTAGTGATCAATAAAGTTGATAAAGAAAATTGCCGACCCGATGAAGTACATGATGCCGTGTTTGAATTATTCTTCAACCTGGATGCAACAGAAGAGCAACTTGATTTCCCTACTATTTACGGCAGCAGCAAACAAGGCTGGATGAATACTTCGCTAACGCCAACGGATAATATTTTCCCATTGCTCGATGCAATACTGGAATATGTACCCGAACCTAAGGTTAATGAAGGCGCTACACAGATGCAGATAACATCATTAGATTACTCTTCTTTCCTGGGAAGGATAGCAGTAGGCAAAGTTGCCCGCGGTACAGTAAAAGAAGGCCAGGCAATTGCATTGGTGCAGGCAGATGGCGGGATAAAGAAAATGAAGATCAAAGAGCTTTACACATTTGAAGCGCTGGGGAAGAAGAAAGCAACAGAAGTAAGTGCGGGAGATATTTGTGCGCTTGTTGGTCTCGACGAATTCAATATCGGGGATACCGTATGTGATGCAGAATTTCCGGAAGCATTACCATTGATAAGCGTGGATGAACCAACGATGAGCATGTTGTTCAGCATTAATAACTCTCCTTTCTTTGGTAAGGATGGAAAATTTGTCACTTCACGCCACCTGCGTGACAGGCTCATGAAAGAAACAGAAAAAAACCTTGCATTAAAAGTAGAAGATACAGACGGGGCTGATAGTTTCCAGGTATTTGGCCGCGGTATCCTGCACCTGGGAATATTAATAGAAACCATGCGCAGGGAAGGCTATGAATTAACCGTAGGGCAACCTACCGTAATAGTAAAAGAAATTGACGGAAAGAAATGCGAACCATTTGAAAACCTGGTGGTAGATGTACCGCAAGAATTCAGTGGCCGTGTAATTGACCTGGTAACACAACGCAAGGGAGAAATGCTGATCATGGAAAGCAAAGGGGAAATGCAACACCTGGAATTTGATATCCCTTCACGCGGACTGATCGGCCTGCGCAGCAATATGCTTACCAATACGGCAGGAGAAGCTGTGATGGCACACCGTTTCACCGATTACAGGCCATGGAAGGGACCCATACCAGGCAGAAATAACGGTGTATTACTTTCAAAAAATACAGAAAAAACAACCGGGTACTCAATTGATAAATTGCAAGACAGGGGAACATTCTTTGTTGATCCGGGAGAAGAAGTTTATGCAGGCCAGGTAATTGCCGAAAATATTAAACCGGGCGACCTGGTAGTAAATGCCACCGAACCTAAAAAATTAACCAACCACCGTGCCAGTGGTAGTGATGACGCAAGCCGCATTGCCCCAAAAACACTGATGACACTGGAAGAGTGTATGGAATATATTCAGCAGGATGAATGTATTGAAGTAACGCCAAAGAATATACGCATGCGGAAAGTGATATTGAATGAAGATGACAGGAAAAGGGTGCAAAAGTCAATGTCTGCCGAAGCAGTATAAAATATATTGTATAATATCGGGTCCCCTGCTTGCAAGCAGGGGATTTTTGTTTACTGCATGATTACCGGCACTGATATTTTATAATTAAGTTTGTAAAACAAAAAACAGGAATGAACGGTTGTAAAGTCTGCGGAAACACTTCGGGTAATAAATTGCATGCTGTAAAAGAAATGCAATTGGGGTTAAGGGAAATGTTTAACTACATGGAATGTGGAAATTGCGGGTGTATGCAGTTGGTGGATATTCCTCATGACCTTGGAAAATATTATCCCAATGAAGGATATTATTCGTTCAATCTTGGTATGGATTTCAGGAAAAAACCGGATACACTGCGAAAACTAAAAGCTTCTTATCTCATTTACGGAAAAAATAAACTGGCAGGCAGCCTCTTATCTATTGGATACAATGCTCCGGATTATTACTCATGGATAAAAAATGCGGCGGTACAATACAATGATGCCATACTTGATGTAGGAACCGGCAACGGAAGCCTGTTGCTCAATCTCTTTAAGATAGGGTTCACCAACCTTACCGGAATTGACCCTTTTATTAATGAAGACAGGCATTATGGCGCCGTAAATATTTATAAGAAAAGCATATTTGAAATAACAGGACAGTTTGATTATATCATGCTGCACCACGCATTTGAGCACATGGATGAACCGTTACAAGTTTTGCAGCAATTGTACAAGCTATTGAAAAAGGGAAAATATCTTTTGATCAGGACACCGGTAATGAACATGTACAGCTGGAAAAAATACGGAACAAACTGGATGGACCTTGATGCGCCCCGGCATATCATCATTCATTCGGTAAAAAGTATGCAATTGCTGGCAGTGCAGGCAGGATTTGAATTAAGGAAAACAATTTTCGATGGTAACTATATGAGCCTGATCGGCAGTGAGCAATATGCAAAAGATATTGCCTTACCTGATGCCAGTTCTTATATGGTTGATAAAGGCGCATCCGGTTATAGCAAAACTGATATCGAAAAATTCAAAAAGGTCAACGAAAAAAATAATAAGGAACAGCAGGCCGACCAGGCTGCATTTTACCTGTATAAACCGGGAGATATTTTTTTATAACAGCGTTTCATCAGCGCTTTTGACCAGGGCGTTTGCTTAAGGATGATGGCGGGGATATTTTTCTGGTAATTAATGATCTCTTCCAGCCTGTCGGGCATTACTCCGTAATAACCCAAAGCTTTCACTTCTCCAGTATTTTTTATGTGGTAACGTTTAAGCATATTCCAAACCAGGTGAAAAACGTATTCATTCTTTAAAAGAAGACCACTATCATATTTTGCCAGCAGCGTAAAATATTCCGGTATTTCCACCAATGGGTTTTTATAATATTTACTGGATTCCTGTCCCGAACCCTTGCCGATATTCACAAGTGTTTCCGGAATATAATGATATCCCTGGTGCGCATTGATGTAGCGGGTATAATAATCAATGTCAAGCACCCAGTTGAATGCAGGGTCATATTCAATGCTGTTATCTTTTTTGTGCATCACCACGCTGGGGTGGCCGATCATATTCAAATAGATGAGGCTGAAAACGGAATCATCGAGCATTTTCCTGTTTGCATCACTTAAATATGCAGGTTCAGTCTTATTTGTTTCGAGGTAAACCTGGTTACTGGCGCAAAAAATAAAATCTTTACCCGATTGTTCAGCAGCTGTTGCAAATTTCTGTAATGCATCGGGTGTTGCCAACCAATCATCATCGTGTATTACTTTTATCCATGGTGCATTTGCACGCCTCATCACCCTTCTGCAGTTTTCAACAGCACTTACCGCCGGTTGATTTTTTTCATAGGCAATAACCAACCGGCCGGTATAAGCATCCACCAGGTCTTTTACCGAATCATCAGGACTGTTATCATTGATCAGCACCTCATAATTTTTGAAAGATTGTACCCCGATAGAATCCAGCAATTGCTTTAAAAGATCGGCCCTTTTGTAAGTAGGTATGCATATTGAAATAAAGGGAGCGTTCATCATTAATAGCTGTTAATATAATCCTGCCTTAAAAATAAACTATTGTTCAGTCATGGCAATCAGTTTGATCAATGTTGGGCAAACCTAAAACAACTATTTTTGCAGGAATAATAAATTTTTCCATTTGGCTATTTCACCGGGTACAAATAATCTTCTTCGACAGTATTTTGATAAGATATTGGTCGTATCCGTTCCGCGTTTTACGGAAAGGCACCGGCGTGTAGAACAGCATTTGCAGGGATTACAATTTGAATATTTTTGGGGAGCCGATAAACTGCAACTGGATCACGACAGGGTAAAAGCGGATGGTACTTATGATGAACAACAGGCAAAAAAAATGCAGCGACAGGGTAAAGCGCTTAACCTTGGAGAGATCGCCTGCTCGCTTTCGCACAGGAATGTTTATGCTGCAATGATAGAAAATAACTGGAAAAGAATTTTGATACTGGAAGATGATGTATTGCCTTTGTGTGATAACCTTGTTGCATTGCCCGAAGTGTTACAGGAATTGCCTGTCAATTGGGAACTGGTTTATTTTGGTTATTTAAAGCATGAAAAAGTAACACTAGGTTTAAAAGCCAAGCAATTCTTTTACAAAATATTCAGCAGCCTTGGTTTGATGCGGTGGAATTACAAAATGGTGAATAATCTTTTACCAAGGCCTTACAGTACACATTTAAAAAAAGCAGGTTTTCATGATTGCACACATGCTTATGCGATCACAAAGGAGGCTGCTGAAAAATTACTGGCTGCGCAAACACCGGTAGTGTACCGTGCCGATGATCTTTTATCTTCCACTATTATGAAAGGGGAATTAAATGCATACATCACCGAACCAAAATTCTTTGACCAGGAAATTTTTCACAATACTGCAATAAGTTCAGAAATAAAGACCTGAAGCCATTGCATCAAAGCTTATCAATTCTCTGCTTTAGCTTATCTGCATAAGAAGAGTTCATATCTACCAGGTCATTGTACATTTTTGTCGCATTGCCCTTATCTTTCTTACCAATATAACAAAGCCCCGCATAATACACGGAAAGCTCGCTCTTGTCGATGGCCATCGCCCTGTTAAACAACTTTAATGCATCATCATAATTCTCCAGGGCATAATCACAATAACCCAGTTCTGTTATGGCCGAAACATAATCCTTGTCTATTTCGAGGGCTTTTTTAAGGTAAGGAACGGCATCATTATACTTTGCTTTGTCGTTATAACACCAGCCAATGAGGTAGTTGGATTTTTTATTTTTTGGATTTATCGCCAGCGCCTTCAAATAATTCTTCACGGCTTCGTCCATGTCTTTTTTTATGCTTTTATACACATCTCCAATACCATTATAGGCAATATCTGATTTTGGATTAGTTCGTAATGCTTCATTATAACTGCTAAGGGCATCTTCGCTGTTCTCCAGTTTAGTATAAGCATACCCTAGTTCATTATATGCTTCGGTATAATCGGCTTTTAGTGAAACAGCTTTTTTTAAAGATTTAACGGCATCATCATATTTTTCCTTTTCATTCTGGCAATACCCCATCTTGTAATAGATTGTCCCACTCGTAATGTCTGGTTCATAACGGCTGTAGCTTTCATAATTTTCCAATGCTTTTTCATATTTCTTATCAGTAAAAAAAAGATTGCCCAGGTATTCATAGGCCAGGGCATAGTCGTCTTTTAATGAAATGCATTTATCATAATTATCTTTAGCCTCACTTGTATTGCCTGATTGTTGGTTGGCATAGCCCAACTCCAGGTAAACCTTTGCCTCCTCGGGCCAAAGTGTTTTGGCCCTTCTCAGGTAAATAAGTGCATCCGCGAATTTATCCAGTTCGTTGCAGCACCAGCCGGCCTGGTAATAGGCCTCTTTATAATTACTGTTTTTTGCAATGGCCTGTTTAAAAGAAACAATGGCAGCAGTATAATTCTTCTGGTCTTTTAATTTTATACCCTCATTATAAAAAGCTTCAGCATTTTTGCCGGGCTGGGTTGGTGTAGCGCTCACCACTTTACTGTTACCTCCGGTTGAAGCCTCCACTGGTTTGCTCTTTTGAGCTGCAGCGCCATTGATTAAGGACAGTCCAATTAGTGAAAACAATACTTGTTTAAGCATAAATATAAATTTTGTCACAAAATAGACAGCAAAATTGAATAATACAATAATTTACCTGCGCAAAATCTGTTAAACAATTGTTTCCGGTAGCTTATTCCGCCTTAACTTTGCGGCGCAGGTGAAAAAATGTGTAACCATATTAGCGGTGATTCTTTTGATAGCTATTTTTAGTTCTCCGGTTATGGCGCAATGTTCTGTATGCTCCAAAACGGCATTGCAAATGGGCGAAAAACCTGCCAGGGCATTGAACACAGCTATTATCTATTTAATGCTGGCACCATTTGCCATCATAGGCGTTCTAGGCTACAGATGGTGGAAAAGCAATAAAGGAACTGACGCTTAACACCTCATACTGTTTTCATTCTTTCTTTGTCATCACCCATTAAGTTGTTGCATCATTAAGACTTACTTCAACGCAACGGTGGTCAATAATAATTTTTTATAAAATTGTAGAGGTTAAAATCACTGCCGGCTGCTTCAATTTTTTGTTTCAGCCCGGCCTTGGTAAGTGTATTCATTTTCTTTTGCTGGATAAGATAATAGGCCTTCTCTGCAAGTAGCCAGGAGCGTTTACCGTTGTCTTTTTTTTGCTGGAGATTACTGTTGATGGCTGCCAGCAATTCATCAATACCCTTTTTTTGCGAAGCGACGGTCTTTATAACGGGAACGGGTATAGTATGATTATGAAAAGCAGGTGCCAGCATCAGGCGTAAATTCTTTACAAAGAGGTCGGCACCGGGACGATCGGCTTTATTTACCACAAAAACATCGGCAATTTCCATCAGGCCGGCTTTCATGGTTTGCACTTCATCTCCTGCTTCGGGAACCACTACTACTACGGTGGTATCGGCAAGCCCCGCAATCTCTATCTCACTTTGCCCTACCCCAACGGTTTCAATAATGATATGATCAAACGGGGCAGCTTTCACCAGGTCGCTGATCTCAATGATCTTGGGGTGTAAGCCACCTAAAGAGCCTCTTGTAGCCAAAGAACGGATAAAAACATTGGGATCATTGTACCATTCACTCATGCGTATCCTGTCGCCCAGTAAGGCACCCAAATTAAAGGGGGAAGATGGGTCGACACATAATACCGCAACCCTTTTTCCCTGTGCAACCAATGATCCGATCAATGCATCAGTGAGAGTGCTTTTACCGGCACCGGGCGGGCCGGTGATGCCTGTTACAGGGGTGAGCGAAGGGGGCAACTGCTGCAGCAGCTCTTCATAGCCCGGTACTTCATTTTCAATATAGGATATACAACGGGCCAGCGTTTTATCATTGCCCTGTTCTATTTCATGTAACTGTTCTGCCCACATAAAACAAAGTTGACTGGAAAAACTTCATCTTCCAAAAAATTGTTTCTTTGCAGAATGGTTGTATCTGTTGTTATCATCACAAAGAATGAAGGGCATATCATTGGTAAAACACTGCAAAGCCTGCAGGGGGTAACGGATGATATCATTATTGTTGATAGCGGCAGCACGGATAATACACTGGAAATATGCAGGCAATTCAATGCAACTGTTCTTAAACCCGGCTGGAATGGTTATGGCCCCAATAAGAACAAGGGTATTGATGCAGCCAAACATGACTGGATACTTAACCTGGATGCTGATGAAGTGATCGATGAAACAGCCAGGCAATCTTTACTGGCTCTGTCACCGGCAAACGATAACGAAGTGTTTGAGTTACAGTATAAAAATTTTTTCATTGGCAAATGGATCAGGCACGGCGAATGGGGTACCGATAAACATGTTCGCCTCTTTAACCGCAACATGATAAGATGGAATGAAGCTGCCGTACATGAAAACCTTACTATCAATGCCGATACAACGATCTCGCTGTTGAAAGGACATATACTGCATTATACCGTCCAGTCGTTGGCGGAATACGAACAAAAGACCATCAATTATGCAAAATTGAATGCGCAGAAATATTTTGAAGAGGGGAAAAAGAAAAACCTGGTCAAACAATATTTATCCCCCGTTTTTTCTTTCCTGCATAATTATTTTTTCCGCCTGGGTTTTTTGGATGGTGCCGCAGGCTTCCTGATCGCTAAGACCACTGCCCGTTATACTTTTTTAAAATACGCCTACCTTAATCAAATGATCAAGCAGGCCAATCATTAATATTATCAAACCTCGTACTGTGACCAATTTCATCCCTTTATTTCCGCTTGGCATTGTAGTTTATCCCGGGGAAGCGCTTAACCTGCATATCTTTGAGCCCAGGTACAAACAGCTTATTACCGAATGTTTCCACAGTAAAAAACCCTTTGGCATACCCGCAGTTATTGATGATAAGCTATGCGAAATGGGTACCCTGGTACAAGTGGTGGAAATAACTAAAGTATATGAAGACGGTAAGATGGATGTTAAAACCGAGGGGGACAAGATTTTCAGGATCCTTGAAATGATCAAAACATTACCGGATAAATTATACAGCGGTGCAATTGTGAATTATCCTGATAACCACCAAAAGGGTAACCGGGTTTTAATGCAGGCCATCATTAACAGTATAAGAGAACTGCATCGCCTTTTAAAAATAAATAAGGAGTTTAAAAAGCCCGATGAGGAATTATGGAGTTATGATGTGGCACACCATGCAGGACTCTCTTTATCGGAGGAATACGAATTACTGGAATTATTGTACGAATTGCAACGGCAGGAATATTTAAAACGCCATCTCACCAGGGTGTTACCAGTAATGATAGAAATGGAAACACTAAGGGAAAGAGTGAACCTGAACGGGCATTTTAAGAACCTGGGAGGGGTAGAATTATAACAGTGAATGATTGAAAGGAAGGTTAAAACAGCTCATCAGCAAATCATTGATCAGCTTAGCATTTAAATTCATAACAATTGGCCATTCATCAGTAATATATTAAACCTGCATCATGAAAACCCTTTGCTTCGATTTTGGTAACACCCGTTTAAAAGCGGCAGTATTTGAAAATGATGATTTCCAAGAAGAGATCGTATTACCCAATGATGAAGTATTTACCATAGATAGATTATTGGCAGTTCATCAGCCCCAAAAAACAATTTTATCTTCTGTGATCAATCATAACCCTGCAATTGAAAATTTGCTGGCCGCCAAAACAAAATTTCATAAGCTTTCTCATCTTACAAAAGCAAATTTCACCACCCCGGTGGGCAAACCCGAAAGTATTGGTGCCGATAGGCTGGCCCTTTCAGCCGCGGCAGTCTATTATTTTCCCGGCAAGAATAATCTCGTTATCGGGATGGGTACCTGCATCACATATAATTTTATTAATCAATATCACCAATTCATTGGAGGTAGTATTTCACCGGGTATGGAAATGCGTTTTAAAGCCATGCAGGTCTTTACCTCAAAGCTGCCATTAGTGCAGGCTGAATGGAATTTTCCCCTTTTAGGATACGATACTAAAACAAATTTACAAAGCGGTGTGATTGCAGGCATTTCCTTTGAAATGGCCGGCTTTATTGAGTCCTACGCGAATAAGTACGACAACTTTAACGTGGTTTTAACCGGGGGTGATACCCCCTATTTTGCCCATCAACTTAAAAACAGGATATTTGCGGACTCGAATTTTTTATTCAAAGGCTTATATGCACTTAGTGAAACTAACAATGGCTAAATTTTTACTCGTACTTTTTGTGGCTTGTGGCTTGCAACTGGTAGCAAATGCTCAGGAAAACTCCCCTTACTCCCGTTATGGCTTAGGCGATCTTACCCCCAATCATAATATTTTGTCCAGAGGTATGGGTGGCATTTCCGCCGCAGTAATGGATTACCAGAGTATAAACTTTGTAAACCCGGCATCATTGGGTGGCGTTACCAATACCATTTTCGAGATTGGTGCCGAAACAGATATCAGGGCATTAAAGAGCACCAACCCCGCAAAAAAGTTCACTTCAACCAATTCGCTTTTTTCTTACCTGCAGTTTGCCTTCCCCGTTACCCCAAAAAAATTATTAAAAAGAAAAGTGAACTGGGGAATGAGTTTTGGCCTTCGCCCCGTTTCCAGGATAGATTATAAAATTGAAAAAAATGAACGCCTTAGCGGTGTTGATAGCCTGCATACTTTATATGAAGGTAGTGGCGGCCTTAACCAGGCTTTTGTTGGATCGGGAATGATGATCGACTTAAGTACTGACGATAAGCATGTTAAAAGATTTGCAGCCGGTCTTAACATTGGTTACCAGTTTGGCACCAAAGACTATAGTGCCAGGCTTACCTTCATAAATGATACGATTGATTACTACCGGTCAAACTCAGCTAATAAAACTCATTTCAGCGGATTATATTTTAATGGGGGTATGCAATATCAAACCAGTTTCGGATCTGGGTTATTGAGTCTTGGTATTTATGGCAACCTGCAACAGGAATTAAATGCCAGCCAGGATGTTACAAGGGAAACTTTTTCTTATGATGCTGCGGGTAATACTTACCGGGTTGACAGTATATATGATCAAAAAGATATCAAAGGAACCATCAACCTTCCTTCAACTATCGGGCTTGGCTTCACGTACCAGGGAAAACATTGGTTATATGGTATGGACTATGAAACTTCCGACTGGATCAATTATAAATTCTATCAGGTATCAGACCAGTTACAAAACAGCTGGACAGTGAGGGCGGGAGCGCAGTATTTTCCTGCGAATGAAAAAACGCCCGCAAAAAAATATTTCAGTTTTGTAAGATACCGTGCCGGTGTATTTTATGGTCCGGATTACGTTAAACTGAATAATAACAGGCCTGCATACGGGGTTACATTAGGTACTGGTATGCCATTGACTTCACTTCAACGCCTTAGTTACGGTGGCGAATACGTGCTGCTTAATACTGCAGTGGAAATTGGCGGAAGAGGTGATAAAAATACCAACCTCCGGGAAAATGTATTGCGGTTTAGTATCGGTGTTTCCATGAATGCCCGTTGGTTCCAAAAGCGTAAATACGACTAGAAGATCTGATAGCGGGGAAAATTCGCCCCATCATTTTATCACCTGTAATGGTTTCTATTGCTACATTGAAGTATTCCCTGCTATTACGCTATACCGTTATAGGGCTTATCTCTGCCATTGCATTATATGCCTGCGAAAACACCAATAAAGAACTGAAAGACCTCAACAGCAGAAGGCTGGGCGTGGAAGAAGCCACAAATGTAGACATCAATTATACACTTGCAGGAAAAGCAAAAGCAAAACTCTTATCTCCCTTAATGTTAAGGGTGCAGGATACCGCACAATATGTAGAATTCCCCAAAAAATTACACGTTAATTTTTATAATGATACCGCCGGGATCGACAGTCGCCTGGATGCGCTTTATGGTAAATATTATGAAACACAGAGCAGGGTGTTCCTGCGCGACAGCGTAAAAATTATCAATACCAAGGGAGATACGCTTTATTGTAATGAACTTTGGTGGGACCGGACTAAGATCGGCAATGAGTTCTACACCGATAAGCCGGTTAAGATAAGGACCAAAACACAGATACTTGATGGTATCGGGATGGAATCTGCCCAGGATTTTAATAACTGGCATATCATACATCCTGTCGGATTTATCAATGTGCCTTCATCACAATTCCCTTCAAATTAATATTAAATTCCTGGTAGTCCGTTACCTGAATAAATTTGTTTCCCTTTTGTTGTCTTAACTTCGGGATTCAAAATTTTAAACGTCTGCATAGTATGGAATATCGCCGTCTTGGAAAATCAGGTTTACAGGTTAGCGTACTCTCCTTTGGCAGCTGGGTAAGCTTCAGCAAACAGATCAATGATAAAACTGCTGATGAGCTCATGGGTATCGCCTATGATAAGGGGATTAATTTTTTTGATAACGCTGAAGTGTATGCGCTTGGTGAAAGCGAAAAAATGATGGGCCGCGTACTGAAAAAGAAAAAATGGGACCGTACCTCCTATACCGTTTCCTCCAAAGCATTCTGGGGATGGAGGGGGAAAGATAATAAGCCCAACCAGACCGGGTGTAGCCGTAAACATTTAATGGAAGCCTGCAACGAAGCACTGCAAAGATTGCAGGTGGATTACCTGGATATGTTCTTCTGTCACCGCCCCGATAAAAATACCCCTGTTCAAGAAACAGTATGGGCGATGAATCATCTTATTCAACAGGGAAAAGTATTGTACTGGGGCACCAGCGAATGGAGCGGCGTGGAAATAATGGAAGCGCATAAGGTTGCGCAGCAGTACAGGCTGATCGGCCCAACGATGGAGCAACCGCAATACAATTTGTTTGAACGGGATAAAATGGAAAATGAATTTCTGCAGATCTTTAAAACCGTTGGCCTGGGCACAACAATATGGAGCCCGCTGGCATCGGGGCTTTTAACGGGTAAGTACAATGATGGTGTTCCAAAGGGGAGCCGTTTTGCATTGGAAGGGTTTGATTGGCTTAAAGAACGGTGGGTGATGGACGATAAATTGAAAAAAGTGAGAAAGCTGAGCGAACTGGCAACTAAACTTGGCGTAAGTACAGCCGCATTAAGCATTGCATGGTGCATTAAAAATCCGCATGTGAGTACGGCTATTTTAGGTGCTACAAAAAAAACGCAGTTGCTGGATAATTTAAAAGCATTGGAAGTAGTTGCAAAACTTACGCCCGAAGTAATGGAAAAAATAGAGACCATTATGAAAACGAAACCAACCCTGCCCGATTTTTGATATGAGTAAAATGATCATTTATGGTATCCCTAATTGTGACGCAACAAAAAAAGCCATGACATGGCTTAACAACAACAAGATCAATTTTTTGTTTCACGATTATAAACAGCAGGGGATAAGCAAACAAAAATTAGAGCAATGGTTTGCCCAGGCCGGTTGGGAAACGGTATTTAACAGGCGAAGCACTACCTGGAGGGAGTTGACCGCAGCCGAACAAAATAAGATCACTAACCCGGCTTCGGCAATAGAGCTGATGTTAAAGAGCAACAGTATAATAAAACGCCCGATTGTTGAATACGGCAGTAAAATGATCGTTGGCTTTGATGAAGAACAATATAATAAACAACTAAAATAAAAATCATGAAACGTAATGCAACAGCAGTTTGGAACGGCACAGGAAAAGAAGGTAACGGTCACCTCACCACGCAAAGTACCACATTGAACAAGACACAGTATTCTTTTAATTCCCGTTTTGCAGATGGTGTTGGTACCAATCCGGAAGAACTGGCCGCAGCTGCACACGCAGGCTGTTTTACCATGAAACTGAGTTTTGTATTAAATGCAGCGGGATTTACTGCAGATGAAATTGAAACCAGGTGCGATATTACTTTAGCAGACGGCGCCATCACCGAATCGCACCTGAGCGTAAGGGCTAAAGTTCCGGCGATCAGTCAGGAGCAGTTTGATGCAGCAGTTTCAGATGCGAAAGCTAATTGCCCCATTTCAAAATTGTACAATACCAATATTACCCATGAAGCGGTATTGGCTTAACTTTTTTTGGATGATCTGTTATTCCCTTCCCTGGCGGAAGGGAATTTTTATTCCGGAATGGCATTACATTTATTAATGCATAGATTCGGACAGGTCTGCCTTCTTTGCTTTATTTCCTCTTACGATCAATACAAATGGTACACAGACAAGGAACATGATACCGAGGTACATGAATACATCCATATAAGAAAGTACCGCGGCCTGTTTGGTTACCATATGATCAAGCGCAGCATAACTGCTTTTAAGCGCAACATCTGCCGGCATACCCTTGCTCATAAAACCATGTTGTAATGCCTGCACTTTTTGCATTACGGCAGGATTGGTCCTATCCAGTTTGCTCACAAGGTCGTTGCGATGTACCATGTTTTGCCTTACCATGAATGTGCTGATGAGTGCCACACCAAAGGATCCGCCCAATTGCCGCATCATACCCGTAAAAGCTGCACCCTGGCCAATTTGCTGGCCCTTTAGCATTGATAAAGAAAGCGCAGTAATAGGGATGAACAGCAAGCCAAGCGCAAGCCCTCTGAAAATGAGCATCCAGAAAAAATCTCCTGAACTGGTGTCGGGTGTAGTAATAAAATATCCCCAAAAAGTAAATATCGAAAATAAAACCATACCACCAGCTACGAGAAATTGCTGGGGAATACCCCGCTGTAACAATTTAGCAATTATCGGCATCATAACGGCCGTGGTTAACGCAGCGGGCACCATGAGCATACCGGCCTGTTGTGCGGTCCAGCCAAGGACCGACTGCGTATATAAGGGGATGATAAATGTAGACCCATACAGACCAAAACCCATAATAAAGGAGAGGATGGTACCCACTCGGAGATTACCATTCTTTAAAACACGAAGCTCAACGATGGGGTTGCGGTAAGTTGTCTCTCTCCAGATAAAAAAGAACAACCCTAATATTGCTGCTGCCACAAGGTATATGATGTTACTGCTGTTGAACCAATCATCATCCTGCCCTTTTTCAAGCACATACTGCAGGGAGCCAACTGTAATGATCAGTAGGGCCACTCCCAGCCAGTCGATATCCCTTGTAGCGCTTTTCTCCCCGTATTTCGGACTGCGTACAAACTGTAACGTTAGTAATGCGGCAACAATACCGATGGGGATATTGATATAGAATATAAGGGGCCATGAAAAATGTTCAACGATATAACCACCGAGCGGCGGCCCCAATGTTGGGCCAACAATAACACCTAATCCGTAAATAGCCTGGGCCATGCTTCTCTTTTCGGGCGGGTAACTTTCTGTAATAATAGTTTGAGAAGTAACCAACAAGGCGCCACCACCAACACCCTGCAAAAAACGGAAAAGGACCAATTCCCAGATACCGGTAGCGTTACCACACAAGAATGAACAAATGGTGAACAGGATAACAGAAGCTGCAAAATAATTGCGCCGGCCAAACTGCTGCGATAACCAGCTTGTCATGGGTACAATGATCACGTTACCGATGGCATAAGCGGTGATTACCCAGCTTACTTCTGTCAAAGTAGTGCCAAGCGAACCACGCATATCATTGATAGCGACATTCACAATAGTGGTATCAACGATCTCCAGTAAAGCACATAGTATAGCCGTTATCGTTATAATTACACGCCTTGAACCGTATTCTACCAAAGATTCCATTTGCTGCATAAAATATTCTTGTGGCGTAAACTGTTTATTATTTCAAATGCACATCCACTGCTACGTTCATACCGGGCCTCAATTGTTTTATCAATGAGTCAGCCGGGTTGCTGAATTCTATTTTTACCGGTAAGCGTTGCACCACTTTTACAAAATTACCGCTGGCATTATCTGGCGGCAACAAAGCAAAGCGTGAGCCTGTTGCGGGTGAAAAAGAAGTAAGTGTTGCTTCAAATGAATGGCCAGAAAAAGCATCTGCATGCACGGTAACTTTTTGCCCGATCCTCATTTTTTCAAATTGGGTTTCCTTGAAATTGGCCACCACCCATACATCCTGGCTTATTACGATACTGAACACCGCCTGCCCCGGTTGCAAAAACTGGCCTTCCTGTACATTTACTTTTGACACCAATCCCCCCTCGGCAGCAACAATCACCGCATAAGAAAGATTAAGCTTTGCATCTGCAACATCTACTTCCCTTTGTTTGATAACAGAACCGGCCACTCCAATCTGCGATGAAGTGGCATTACTTTGCGAAGCCACTGCGTTGGTTTGCTGAGCCACCTGGTTCTTTTGTTGTTCAAGTACCTGCAACTGGTGTTCGGCTATTTGCTTTGCCGCCAGGGCCTGTTCATATTGTACCTGTGTTATAGAATGATCTTTGATTAGGTTATTATAACGTTCATAATCCTGTGCTGTTCTCCATATATTCACTTTAGCAGCTTCTATCTGCGCATCTATTGTTGCAATTCCGGCCTGTGTGCTCGAAATGTTGGCCCTGGAAGCATTCGTCACTGCCTCTGCCGAACCTAGATTACTTTTTGCAGTTGCCAGCGCCGCTTCGGCCTGCTGCACCCTCAATGCCAGGTCCCTGTCATCCAGTATCAAAAGGGTATCGCCTTTCTTTACCAGCTGGTTGTCTTTTACACGGACTTCTTTAACGTAACCGCCTATACGCGGAATAACGGGGCTGATATTGGCTTCAACCTGTGCATCATCTGTTTCTTCATGCTGTTGGCTGTGTAAATATTTTGATATACCAAACCAGCCGCCTGCTACCAGCATAGCTATCAGTACGATCAAAAAAACCTTGCTTCTTTTTTTAGGGGCCTCCTCTATTTTATTGGCCGTCGCGAGTTTTGTTTCATTTTGTTCCATAACGATCTATCTTTTAATGTATTTATTAGTTATTTAAAAGTCCTGCTACCTGTAATAATTTATTATAGGCCAAAAACGAATCTGCTTTTGCGTTGGTAACACTCAGGTTGGTTTGGAGTAAGGCTACGTCCGCATCCAATAGTTCTGTAACGGTTGCCAGGGAGTTATCATATTTATTTTTTGTTATCCTGTAATTCTCCGTGGCCTGCAGCACTGCTTTTTCATATACCTGTATCTTTTTTTCACTTACCAGGTAAGCCTGGTAGGCCTGGTTAATCTGCAGGCGGATATTATCGCTCAATATATCTTCACTGATAGCCAGTTGTTGCACTTTTATCTTGGCCTCTTGTATCTTTGTTTTGGTCTTCCATAAAGAAGCGATATTATATTTTACCCCGATACCAATATTTACAGCATTAGTGACGCTGAAAAATTTGGGGATGTCAGCAACTATATAGCCTCCCGTAAGCGCAACACTTGGATAGTAATCGGTTCTTGCCATTTGAATGCCTGTATTCGCTGCTTTTTTACGAAAAGACAATGCTTCAACATCCTTACGTTTTTGCAGCGCATCATTTTCGTATTCTTCAAGTGTTTTAATACTGGCGGGCAGTGTGATGCCGGCCCTGTCGGGAATTATTTCCGTTTGCTCAGGCCAGCCTATCATCAGGTTCATATTAACACAGGCCAGTTTGTAATTACTTTCTGCATCAAGTAATGTAAGTTCGATATTGGAGGTTTGCAGTTCGGCTTTCAACAGGTCATTTCTTGCCAGCAAACCATTTTTTTCAAGGTTGGTAAGATCTTTTACCCGTTGTTGCGACTGTGCAAGATTTTCTTTTACAAGTGTGATGGCTGTTTTGGCCTTGTATAAATTGATACAGGCATTGGTGGTATTTAATATTACCATCTCACGGTCCTTGTCAGCGTCAAGTTTAACCGCCTGTTCCAGGCATTTCGCCGATTCGATACCATATCTCCCTTTGCCGGCAGCATATAACGGAACAGCAACATTAACGGTGCCGTATATTGCCTGGTTTACCGTTGGCATGTTGTTTCCGCCAGAACCGGATTTAAGGTCAATATTAGGTTTTACCGGTAAGAACAGGTAAGAACCACTTATACCGGCTTCGGGTAAACGCCGTTCATCTGCCTCTTTCACCAAAGCAGCCGCTTCCAGAATCTTTGCCTCATTGTTTTTTAATTGCTTGCTGTTCTTAAGGCTTAGGTCAATGGCTTCCTGCAGGGTGAGGTTCTTTGCCTGTGCATGCAGTGTTACCGGGAAAGAAAACCCCAGTGCAATTAATAAAACGGTTGTTTTTATTGGTCTATACCTCATGGGTTAATGTTGTTTTAAAAAGAAATTTTAAGTGACTGCTTAATTTTTTCTTTATCAGTTTTTGAAATTGTTCGTCCGGCATGTCCTGCAGGTTATTGATCTCGCGGTAAAAATGCTGTGTAGCGATCATGTGCCCGGTTGTGCCTATCAATGTAGCCATCAGTATCGGAACATCGATATTTTTATTGAATTCTCCGGTCTTCTGTCCTTCATGAATCAATTGTTTTACCAATTGCTGATTGCGTTTTTTAAAATGCTGGATCAGTCCTGAGGTAACGCCACGCTGACTGGCTACCTGCTCCCTCATCATGATCCTGAAAAAGCACTGCTGGGTCTGGAATTTATCGATATAGTAATCGATCATGATGTTCACTTTTTCAAGGGGGGTTAATTCCTTATCCTGCAACATACCCTCCAGTTTCTGTACGGTACCTTCGGCACGGTAACTGAAAAGCGCTTCGAGTAACTTCTCTTTCGATCCAAAATAATAAGAGATCATGGCTACATTGATGCCTGCTTCATCTGCAATATCCCTTACGGATGTTCCATCAAAGCCCTTGTCGGCAAACTGGCGCTCTGCCGTCTCGATTATCTGTAATTGCTTATCGTTAAGACCCATAAAAATTGAATTGAAGGGCAAAACTAAACAAATGTTTAATATTAATCAAACATTTGTTTAGTTTTTTTTGCATGGCTGTTTTGTACTAGATTTGAAAAAACAAACCATATGTCATTTAAAAACAGAACGGTGATCATCACAGGCGCCAGCCGCGGCATCGGAAAAGCAATAGGGTTAAAATTGGCAGCGGAAGGCGCTAATATTGTTATCGCTTCCAAAAGTGTGGAAGAAAATCCGAAACTGGGCGGTACCATTTTTTCTGCAGCAGCGGAAATGGAACAGGTGGGCGGCAAAGCATTGGCCGTACAATGTGATATCCGTTTTGAAGACCAGGTGCAGCAGGTGGTTGATAAAGCGGTTGAAACATTCGGTGGGATAGATATCCTGATTAATAACGCGTCTGCCATTAACCTTAGCCCTACAGAACAAACAGAGCCAAAGCGTTTCGACCTCATGTATGATATCAATGTAAGGGGAACATTCATGGTGAGCAGGGCCTGCATCCCTTATTTGAAAAAAGGGACCAATGCGCATATACTTAACCTTTCCCCGCCGATTAATATGGACCTGAAATGGTTTGCCAATCACCTTGCCTATACCATCAGTAAATACGATATGAGCATGATCGCACTGGGCTTATCGGCAGAATTGAAAAAATACAATATTGCTGCCAATACACTTTGGCCCCGTACCACTATCGCTACAGCCGCTGTACAAAATTTATTAGGCGGCGAAATGCTGATGAAAATGAGTCGCACACCAGCTATCATTGCCGACGCCGCATATTATATCCTTTCCAGGGCGTCAACTAACTGTACCGGTAACACGTTTATTGATGAAGACGTACTTGCTGCCGAAGGCATAACCGATCTGGATAAATATTCGGTGGTTCCCGGTGCTAAATTGTATAACGACCTGTTCGTTTAACCCCGGCTGTTAAAAAAAACCTAAAAGCATTTTTGTTTGATGAGTGGTAACATTTATTGAGTCATGTACGTTTAATTTCGTATGGTCATCATTACGCCATGAATGATGATTTAACTCAACCAAAAAAGTATAGCCATGAATTCTTTCAAAACCCAAGGGGTATGCGTATGCATATGCCTGCTCCTCGCCGTCACGGCGTTTAGCCAATCTCCCAAAAGACAATTAGCCGCAAAAAAGATCAACACTTCACTCAAGATCGATGGTGTATTGGACGAAGCCCTTTGGAAGGACGCCCCCGAAGCAAACAAGTTTATCGCTTTGCGGCCAACGCCTTTTAAAGCGGAAAGTGATGATAACGCCACAGAGGTTCATTTCCTGTATAATGATGAAGGTATCTATGTTGGCGGGTATTTACATGAAAAAAGCAAAGACAGTATTGCTGCTGAATTGACCGGCCGTGATGGTTTTGGTAACAATGATTTTTTAGGAGTGATATTCGATACCTATGATGATAAGTTAAATGGGTTTGAATATTTTGTTACACCCCTCGGTGAACAGATGGATGCCAAGGTTGCTCCCAATACAAATGGCAACAATGAAGATTTTAGCTGGAATGCCGTATGGCAAAGTGCTGCAAAAATACAGAGTGATGGTTGGAGTTTTGAAATGTTCATTCCTTATTCTGCCATCCGCTTTGGCAAAAAGAAAGTGCAGGACTGGGGTTTGAATATTGTAAGGCGGAGGCAAAAAAGCGGTGAACAATTGTTCTGGCAGGCGATCGATCCCAATGCCAATGGCTTTCTTACACAAGAAGGGTCTTTCAAAGGCCTGGAAGATATAAAGCCACCATTGCGCTTACAATTCTCTCCATATTTTTCGTCTTATGTAAATCATGATGGTACAATAACGAACGGCGATAGTAAAAATAAAAATACATTCAATGGCGGTATGGATGTAAAATACGGCATCAACCAGGCGTTTACGTTAGATATGACTTTGATACCCGATTTTGGCCAGGTACAATCCGATAACCGTGTGCTCAACCTTACGCCCTTTGAACAAAAATTCAGTGAAAACAGGGCCTTTTTTACAGAGGGTACCGACCTGTTCAATAAAGGAAACCTGTTTTACAGCAGGCGTATAGGTGGGCAGCCTATACATTATTACGATGCCTATAACCAGTTATCAGGAACAGAAGTTGTTGCTAAAAATCCCGCTCAAAGCACATTGTTAAATGCCACCAAAATAAGCGGGCGCACACAAAGTGGGTTGGGCATCGGTGTACTTAATGCCATAACCAAACCGCAGTACGCCTATATTGAAGACAAGGCGAAGCAACAACGTAAATATGAAACGGATCCGCTGACCAACTACAATGTATTTGTACTGGATCAAACAATGAAACATAACAGCAGCATATCTTTCGTTAATACAAATGTGTGGCGCAGTGGAAATGATTATGATGCTGATGTAAGTTCCTTATTGTTTGACCTGAATGATAAAAAGAATACCTGGAATGTTGGTGGAAACGTGAGCTTCAGTAATTTAATGGGTAAGAACGGAAAGAACACTACGGGTTATGCCCACAGCATCTACTTTGGTAAAACCAGCGGGCATTTTAATTTTAATATCTGGCAGGACCTTTATAATGCCAAATATGATAAAAGCGATCTTGGCTATTTTACCAACAACAATACTATGGACCAGGGTATCTGGGCAGGATATAGCTGGACCAAACCTCACGGGTGGTACAACCAGTTACGCATCAATGGTAATGTATGGTACAGCAGGCTGGTTTCACCGATAGATGACCTGCGCCGGAAATCCATGATGTACCAGAACGCAGGGATTAATTTTAACGCTAACGCACAAACGAAAAAACTCTGGAGGGTGGGTATTAATATCAATGGCGGCCCCTCGTACAATGATTTTTATGAACCTAGGGTATATGGCAGGGTGTTTCAAAACAAGGGCAGAGTTGGTATCAATGCGTGGTGGGAAAGCAATTCCGCTAAAAAATTGTCCTGGAGCGGTAGCGTGTTTACCGGAACAGGCGGTGTGTTTAAGCGTACAAGCCTCGAATACAGCCTTTCGGGTAAAGCACGATTTAACAGTAAATTCTCAGTACAGTATTCGGTAAATGTTTCTAATCAAAAAAACCAGGCTGGCTGGGCGGGCGATTCAACTGTTGCAAGTAATGAGATCATCTATTTCTCCAGGCGTGATGTGAAAAACGTGGAAAACGTGGTGAACATAAAATATAATTTTACAAACCGGATGGGAATTACTTTAAGGGCAAGGCATTACTGGAGCAAAGTGAACCCGTTACAATTTTATGAACTGGATACCTATGGAAAAACTCAAACCCTTACCTATCCATTTACACAGGATGCAAAACAAAATTATAATTACATGAGCGTGGATATGATATACAACTGGCAATTTGCCCAGGGGAGTTTTTTCAGTATTGTATGGAAGGATATAGCGGAGAGTTTTAACCGCGATTTTGAAAAGAACTATATCCGTAACCTGGATAAAACAGTGAATGGCCCGCAGTTTAACAGCCTGTCTTTAAGAGTGATCTATTTCCTGGATTACCTGACAATAAAGAACAGGAGAAAGAAATAGATGACCCTAAAATAAGCCCCTGATATTTTATCGGGGGCTTATTTTTATTCAGAAGAATTATTTCCTATTATGATAGCAGCCATAGCCAGTGCGGTATCTTTTAACAGCGCACCCATATTGCCGTCCATTGCAGGCTTAAGGTGTAATGTAAAAACAAAAATAAGTAACATCAGGGCCAATAAATAACACGCCAGCCTTTTAAACTTATTGATCAATATAGCTATTGCAGCAAGGACGAGACCGCCCCCGGTAACATAGATCCAGATCTTTCCATCAGCAGGCATATAATCGGGAACCGCGCCACCCATCATATCTGCGTGCATAAAATGTAAGACCCCAAAAGTACCCATTGCCAAAGCAAAAAACATTTCGGCAACTCTTGTAGGAATAATTGATTTCATGTTTGTTGGTTTTGATTTAGGATGAAAAATTAATGTTTAAACCTGAATTATGCAACAGTTATTTATTGTTGTTGGTAAGATGTGAAGACAGCTTAATAAGTGCCTGCCGGTTTACACTTATTTTTTTATTATCCTATTGCGTGTTTCAATGCGTTCGTGTGATGGAAATGATTTTTACAGGTGGTTTAAAATACTGGCCCTGCTCGGGATAGAGTTGTTGAATTTTTTTTACCAGCCCCATTCCCCGGGTTACTTTTCCGAAAGCGGCAAAACCCTGTCCGTCGGGATTTCTTTTACCGCCATAGTCCAATGAAGGCTGATCGTTGATACAAATAAAAAAACTGCTGGTTGCCGAAGCAGGCTTACCTCTTGCCATCGATATTGTTCCGTCTTTGTGTAATAAACGAGTTTGCTGTGTTGTTTCCATCGGGATGGGCGCAAACCCTTTTGTTGAATCTATATCACCACCCTGTACCACTTCAATTTTTATTGCATTGTTGGGCTGATTATTTAAAGTAACAGCACGAAAGAAAGAACTGCTGTCATATAAATGTGCGTCAACATACTTTAAAAAATTTGCCACGGTAACAGGTGCTTGTGCCGGGTATAATTCGATAGCGATATCGCCCAGCGCTGTTTTAATCAGGCAGCTAACCTTTTCCTGTGCATATAGGCCTGCAACACCCGCAGATAAAAGAAGCGATAAAAAAATTCTTTTCATTTTTAGTAGTGGTATAGTTTAAAAATTGTCAGGTTGAGCTTGTCGAAACCGATTTAGGATAATGGTCTTTCTATTAATCCGCCTTCGACAAGCTCAGGCTGACATGCTTCTTTCTAAATTAATTTTCAAACAGTACCACTACCTCATTTTTCTATTGTAAGCATAAGTTTTATCATTCGGGCCTGTTCTCCGGCCTCATCATCGGGAAGAAAAGCACATCTTGTATGGAATGCTGATTGGTAAGCAGCATGGCGATCCTGTCAATACCGAATCCAATACCACTGGTGGGAGGCATACCATATTCCAGCGCACGTAAAAAATCATGGTCAATGAACATGGCTTCATCATCACCACGCTCCATCAGTTTTACCTGTTCTTCAAAACGTTCCCTTTGTTCTATAGGATCATTTAACTCACTATATGCATTGGCAATTTCTTTTCCATTACACATCAGCTCAAAACGTTCAACCAATCCGGGTTTGCTGCGGTGCTTCTTGGTGAGCGGACTCATTTCCACCGGGTAATCGGTGATGAAGGTTGGTTGTATATAATTGTTCTCGCACTTGCTGCCAAAGATCTCATCGATCAGTTTCCCTTTGCCCCATTTTTCATCCGCATGAATTTTTAATTGCTTACACACATCCCTTATCCCCGCTTCATCCATTACTGATATGTCAAAGCCTGTATGTTCTTTTATCGCATCATACATGGTTATCCTTTTGTAGGGCGCTTTAAAATCAATTTCCTTATCACCTGCAATAACTTTGGAAACCCCATTGGTTGCAATGGCGGCTTTTTCCAATAACTGTTCGGTGGTTTCCATCATCCACTCGTAATCTTTATAGGCAACATAGAATTCCAATACGGTAAACTCGGGATTATGTGTCCTGTCCATTCCTTCATTGCGGAAGTTACGGCTGAATTCATATACCCATTCAAAACCACCCACGATCAGCCTTTTTAAATAAAGTTCATTGGCTATGCGCAGGTACATGGGTATATCGAGGGCATTGTGGTGCGTAGTGAAAGGCCTTGCTGCTGCACCGCCGGGAATAGACTGCAAAACGGGTGTATCTACTTCCAATGCGCCCCGTTCATTTAAAAATTCGCGGATGGCATTCACCATTTTTGTACGCTTGATGAATACTTCTTTTACAGCAGGGTTTACGATGAGGTCGGCATAGCGCTGGCGGTAACGGAATTCCGGATCGGTCACTTCATCAAATGCTTCGCCGTCTTTTTCTTTGACAATGGGTAAAGGGTGTAATGACTTGGCCAGAATGGTAAACTCACGCACATGGATAGACGTTTCGCCGGTTTTGGTGGTGAATACAAAACCTTTGATGCCGATTATATCACCGATGTCCAATAATTTTTTCCAAACTGTCTGGTACATTGTTTTGTCTTCGCCCGCACAAATATCATCCTGCTTAATGTAGAATTGAATCTTTCCAACACTGTCCTGCAACACGGCAAAGTTCGCCTTGCCCATATCACGTACGCTCATGATACGCCCTGCAATACATACATCAGCAAACTGGTCTTTATTCTCGTCACCGGTATAATTTTCTTTTATGAAAACCGAATTGGTATTCACCGGGTAAAGCGCCGCCGGGTATACATCAATACCCAGTTTATTCAGTTCGGTCAATTTTTCTCTCCTGATGATCTCCTGTTCGGATAAATGTGCTATGCTCATGTGTTGTTAAAATTACTGCAAAGATACTTTATGCATCCCATTTTTAGATTTCCTGGCCAGAAGTTTAGTTTGGCAGGAAACTTGCCTATATTTATTCCAATAAAATTCTTACAATGAAAAATTTTTTATTTGCCCTGATGCTTCTTTCGCTTTTCTGCGGATGTGATGTATTAAAATCTTTACCCCAGGTTGGCGGCCTTACAGAAGGTGAGGCCGGTGAAGGTATTAAAGAAG
This sequence comes from Chitinophagaceae bacterium, assembly GCA_043782405.1. Taxonomy (GTDB): domain Bacteria; phylum Bacteroidota; class Bacteroidia; order Chitinophagales; family Chitinophagaceae; genus Ferruginibacter. The sequence continues at coordinate 47,121 of JAYWAN010000086.1, read as the reverse complement.
CCCTTGGGCAGGGATTGGTGAAAGCCGTACTGCAATTAAACAAAGAAGATGGATTCTTTAAAGACGCCTTTTATAAAATACTGATGCCACCAGATGCAAAGAAGATCGAAAACACACTGCGTGACCTGGGATTGGGCAAAATGGTGGATAAAGCCATATTACAAATTAATCGTGGTGCCGAAGATGCTGCCGGTTATGCTAAACCCATTTTTGTGGATGCCATAAAAAGCATGACCCTGAGTGATGCTATTGGTTTGGTAAGAAACGGCGATACCAGTGCTACACATTTCTTCCGGGTGAAAACAACTGATAAACTGATCGCCGCATTTATGCCGGTTATCAAAACATCATTGGATAAAGTGGAAGCCACTAAATATTACGGTGATGTAGTTACGAGGTACAATAATTTTCCTACCACGTTTAAAAAAATAAACCCTGATCTTCCTGGTTTTGTTACCGGTAAAGCAACAGATGCGTTATTTGACCTTGTGGCGAAAGAAGAATTAAATATCAGGCAAAATATTGTTGCAAGAACAACAGACCTGCTGAAGAAAGTATTTGGACAGAAGTGGTAATTAATAATCCGCGAGCAATATCTGCCAGGCTTCATTCACTTTTCCTGCATCAAGTAATTCCTTTGCATAACGGTGCAGTTCAATATCCATTTCATTGGGATTAATGGAATAGTATTGAATGATATTCCTAAGCTTGTCATCATCGAATGTTGGGTCAACCGCTGGCATTTCATTTACATTAGCCAATTCACCTAGGTTATTACCGGTGAGCACCGGGCTGTTACGGATGCTGTCGGGCAGGGCATCAACACCAATGCCTAACTGTGTATTTGGTTTTGCCACTTTGAATAAATTTGATTCATCTACTTTACAATACCAGTCGCCACCCAGCCTGGCCACATGGTGCAGTTTGGTTTGATCAATCATATTGTGCTCATTAAGGATGCTTTCATCAATATGCATGCACAATATTTCACAGATAATTAAATTGCCTGCACCTCCTTGTGTACCCAATGGTTTTACCTCTATAACCTTACATTCCAATTTTATTTTACTTTCCATCACCATTGGTGGCTTTACCATTGATGGTCTTTGCTCAGTAAAGCCTGCTTTGGTAAATTCATTCACTTCTTTTGGAAATTCGCAGCTGCTGAGGCTTACCTGTTGCACCATATCGTAATCGACAATATTGATCACCACTTCGGGCACTTCCAAAATATTTTGTAAAGTATGTTTGGTGGTGTTATCCCTTACTCTTCGGGCAGGGGAAAAAACAATAACAGGAGGATTGGAAGAAAACAAATTAAAAAAACTGAAAGGGCTAAGGTTTACATTGCCGCTTTTATCAATCGTTGATGCAAAGCAAATGGGCCGGGGCGCAATAGCATGTTGCAGGTAGTTTTGAACATCAGCCGGTTTGAGATCTTTGAGGTTTATTAGCATGTTTTTATTTTCACCGCTAAGGCAGAAAGACGCAAAGGCCGCAATGTTGAGACATCTAGTAGTTATTTACGAACCTTTTAAATCCACTCTTTAGTAACGGCACATTAAAATTTATTAAAAATCCCATTCGTTTGTCTGCAAGTTTAAGATATGAGATCAGTTGTGCCTCTTGCACTGGTAATATTCCTTCTATTGCTTTTAATTCAAGAATAATTTCATTTTCAACCAGGATATCGATGAAAAATTCTTTACCGGTTACCAGCCCTTTATAAAACAATGGAACTTTTACCTGTCTTTGAAAAAAAATATTTCTTATTTCAAACTCTTTTATTAAAGCATATTCATATACTGATTCAAGCAACCCCGGCCCAAGATGTTTGTGTACCTCCAGGCTACCAATAAATATTTGATTGGCAAAATATTCAAACTGCTCTTTCTTCATAGCGGTACATAGCGCCCTTGCGCCTTTGCGGTTAAGCAGATAAATTCTTTTTCAAAGCTAAGATAGAAAAATCACTTTCATCACTTACAATCGTATTACTCAATTTACCCAACGCATCTATTTCCATTTCCACAACATCGCCTTCCTTTAACCATTGCTCGGTATAATTTGGATCATTCAATTTTCCGGTGCCGTTCAATTCCAAAAAGCAACCGGTACCAACTGTACCGCTGCCAATAACATCGCCAGGCATCAGGTTTACACCATAACTACAGCGCTCAATGATCTCTGCAAAGGTCCAGTCCATATCACTAATATTTCCCTGGCTTACCTGCACGCCGTTTACCCAACACTTCATGGCTAAATTCCATGCTTTACCGGTATGATTTTCTTTGCAAGGCACTTCATACTCTTCCAGTTCATCAAGTGTAACCAGCATTGGGCCAATTACAGTTGAAAAATCTTTTCCTTTGGCCGGGCCAAGGTTCAGCAGCATTTCTTCCATCTGCAGTTTTCTTGCACTCATATCATTCATGATCATCAGGCCACCAATATATTCATCAGCCTCGGCAGCGGGAATATTCCTTCCGGGTTTACAGATAACGATCGCTGCTTCCAACTCAAAATCCAGCTTCTCAAAATGATCAGGCATGCAAATGATGTCGCCCGGGCCTTGTATACTGTTATGATTGGTGAAATAAAATATGGGGTATTGATCAAACTCGGGGATCATGTCAACTTTACGGTTACGCCTTGCTGCAGCCACATGCTGGCGAAAGGCATAACCATCGCGGCAGCTGGTAGGGTGAGGCACGGGAGCCAAAAAATCAACACTATCGGCAGGAATTGCCATGGTAGCCCTTACCCCGCCTTCTTTTATCCGGTGTTCAACCGCCCTGGCCATCGGCATTACATCATCCCAGTAGTTCAGGAACATCGACATACTGATGGGCAGGTCGGGGTGAAGGGCATCAGTATCGTATAAATTGCCGTCTACCAGCATAGCCAACTGGTCGTGACCATCTTTTAAATAGGTAACTAATTTCATAAGTTGTAATTTGCACCCAAAAATAGCTAATTAAATATTGCCGAAATTTTACCGTTGGAATGCTGCATTTTCATTTGAATTATTAAATTTGCTTAACAATACTGAATCATGAAGTTCGAAAAGATACATAATAAGGGCCAGGCGCAGTTATTTAAGAACCAGTACCTGGAATACCTTACCAAAACTCATCCGCTGGTGATATGGGGTTTGTACCTGCCCATCATCGGCTTTATGCTTTATTACAGCAATAGCAGGTTTCAATTTGATTTTTTGAATATTGGGATCACTTTTTTAGCCGGTATGTTTTTTTGGTCTTTGTTTGAATATATGATCCATCGTTTTGCGTTTCACTTCTTTGCAGAAAGTGAAAGAGCGAAAAAGATAGTTTATGTGATACATGGTAATCACCATGAGTATCCAAGGGACAAAGAGAGACTATTTATGCCACCGGTACCGAGTTTAATTCTTTCCTCCACTATTTTTATGTTGTTGTACCTGACAGCAGGATTATTTGGCGCCAGCAGTTATGTATTTGCATTTTTTCCCGGATTCATCCTGGGTTACCTGATTTATGGTTCAATGCACTATGCTATCCATGCATGGAATCCACCTTTCAAATGGATGAAACCATTGTGGCGCAACCATCATTTGCATCATTATAAAAATACAGAGCTGGGCTTTGGCGTTAGTTCCACTTTATGGGACCATATTTTTGGTACAATGTTCGACCTAAAAAAAGAAAAAGACGACAAAGAGAAAGTGCAGGAACTGATGTTCAATGCTAATCCTGCCAAGCGGGACCTGGTATCCTGATCACCATTTTTCCGCTTCAATATCATTATCCCGTTGGTTGAATTGCCGACGGGTTTTTATTTTCTGCTCCTGCCTTTCAATGATCAATGCAGCAATGATATTACCTGCATCTTCCTGCGGGTTTTGTTGTAAAAGGGATTTTAATTTTGCTTCGCTTACATCAATGCGATAAAGGTACCTGATCAGTTTTTCAAAATCATTTTTAATAAGCCCATTGATGTAAGTGGCTAACAGCGGATGCAGCTCATCATATGCCACCTGTTCGGGCAAGCCAACTGCCAGTTCTTTGTTAAGCGACTGTATCAATTCATCATTCTCCATCAGCAAATCAATTAAGCTTTTTAAATATGCAGTTTATTTTCCATCACCCCTGTTCCAAACAAAGCGAAATCATATTTTACCGGGTCTGCCTTGTCCAAAGTACGCAAATGATCCGTTAGTTCAAGTGCAGCACGCCAATCGGTTTGCTCCCTTTGCAGCATACCGTATCTTTTTGCAACCCTTACCACGTGTACATCCAAGGGGCAGATCAATTGAGCAGGAGATATTTTTTTCCAGATACCAAGGTCTACCCCTTTATTATCCCTGCGCACCATCCAGCGTAAAAACATATTTAATCTTTTACAGGAAGAGTTCTTTTCGGGAGAAGCAATATGCTTTCTTGTTCTCTGCGGTATATCCGGTAAAGAAAAAAAATAATGATAAAAACCCGCTAATCCATTTTCAACAGTTTTATCTTTTTTATTCATTCCCCTGGTAAAAGCCGTTTCCAGCGAATCGGTATGGGAATAATGAAATTTAAAGAACTCAATAAAATACAGGAGGTCGGTTGCATTAAAAGTGCGGTGCTTAAAATGAAGCAATCTTTTTAATTGCGCTTTATCCGCATGCATACAAAAAAGATAGGGGGTATTATCCATCAATTGCAGCAGTTCTTTGCTCTTATTGATAATAGTGGTACGGTTGCCCCAGGAAAAGATAGCGGCAAAAAAACCAGCGATCTCGATATCCTGTTTTTTTGAAAAAAGATGCGGTATGGAAATAGGGTCATCTTTAATGAAAGCCGGCCGGTTATAAAGATCAACTTTCGCGTCAAATTCTTTTTTGACCTTTTGTACCGCATTCATAATTATGTTTTATCTTTTTTAAGCAAAGCGGCAACAGCAATAATAACCCAGATGATATTTACGATCATGGAAGGATAAGCCCCGTGTACCAGGGTATTGACCGTAAAAAATATCCCTCCCAATAAATTGCAGATGATATATACCGGCGAAGTGCTTTTCAGTTTCCCGTTGATATTGAAGAAATAAGACCCAACGATCAATACAGCACCGTTCCACCCGATGATTTCAATAAAATAATTCATGGTATTAACCTATTGCATTATCGAGGTCGGCAATAAGGTCATCGGCATCTTCGATACCAACGCTTAATCGTATCAATCCTTCGCTTAAGCCGTTTTTAATTCTTTCTTCTTTGGGGATACTTGCATGTGTCATGCTTGCCGGGTGATTGATCAGGCTCTCCACGCCACCCAGACTTTCTGCCAAAGAAAAAAGATGTGTGGAAGATAAAACCCTTTTCACTTCCGCTTCGCTGTCATTCTTTAATTCAAAACTGATCATACCACCAAAGCCAAGCATCTGTTTTTTCGCAACGGCATAACCAGCGCTGTCTTCAAAACCAGGCCAGTACACTTTCGCTACCTTGGGGTGCTTACGTAACCAGTGTGCAATTTTTTCTCCGTTCTCACAGTGTTGTTTCATGCGTACGTGCAGGGTTTTTATTCCGCGTAATACCAAAAAGCAATCCATCGGTCCGGGTACGGCGCCGCAACTCTTTTGAATGAAATATAATTTTTCCCTGAGCGTTGGATCATTCATGATCAACGCACCCTGTATAACATCACTATGCCCGCCAAGGTATTTTGTAGAAGAATGCATCACGATATCCGCACCCAGGTCGAGCGGATTTTGTAAACAGGGTGATGCAAACGTGTTATCAACACAAAGCAATGCATTTGCAGCTTTTGCGATTGCGGCGATTGCGGCGATATCGGTGATATTCATCAGGGGATTGGTAGGTGTTTCTACCCATATTAATTTTGTATTTGCTGTAACCTCCGCTTTTACATTGGCAGCATCGGAAGTGTTTACATAAATGAATTTTATGCCATAGCGTTCCCATACTTTGGTGAAGAGGCGGTAACTGCCCCCGTACATGTCATTGGCCGCAATCACTTCATCGCCGGGATTCAATAATTTTATCACACTATCGGTGGCGGCTACCCCGCTTCCAAATGCAAGCCCGTATTTTCCGTTTTCAATAATGGCCAGTGCATCTTCCAATGCTTTACGTGTAGGATTTTGAGAACGGGCGTATTCATAACCTTTGTTTTTACCCGGGGCTTCCTGCACATAAGTACTGGTTTGAAAAATGGGTGTCATGATAGCGCCTGTACTGGCATCGGGCTCGGCACCGGCGTGTATAAATTTTGTAGCGGGTTTCATTGCTGTTGAATATTTAATTTACCGATAGAATATTGGGCAAAGGTGAGTAAATAAAATTTAATACCAACTCATATTATATGTGCGGCACACAAATACCGCCAATCGTAATTATCCGCGGCATAAGCGTCCCTGGGCTGGATTTTTTTATTGAGTACCGATTGTTTCAATATGCCATGTGTTACCAGTTTTCTCCGGGCTTCCTGCATATAATCCTGCATCAGTTTATTTTGCATCCACTGCAGCTGCGGGGTTTCGAAACCAATTTTTTCTTTTCGCCAAACTATTTCATCCGGTAATTTTTTGTCCATCGCATACCTTAACAGGCATTTTGTCCAGCCATCATGGATCTTCAATTGCGCGGGGAGAGAAAAAATGAATTGTACCAGCTGGTGGTCTAAAAAAGGTAACCTTGTTTCCCTGCCATGGGCCATGCTGTTGCGGTCGGCAAAACGGAGTAATTCTTCCAGTCCCATTTCCATAGTGTTGAAATAAAGGATATCATTCAGTTTGGTGACGATAGGCTTATGGATACCTTCCCATTCCCTGCCAGTAAGTGATTTAAGAAACCCCGTGTCGATATCGGGATGTTTAATGGTTTTATGGTATTCTTTTTTTTCCAGTTGTATGGCAGCATGTGCAGGAAGAAAAGCGGCCAGTATATTTTTTATATCCCAGCCAAAGGGTTGCCCGTTCTTCACCATGGCCTTTCTTTCTTTTTGCGTTGAACCCAACTTATGCCTGCTCAGCACTTCCTGCAGGTACCAGTGAATATATCTTGGATAACCCGCCAGTATTTCATCTGCACCCTGTCCATCGAGTAAAACTTTTACACCCTGTTGTTTGGCCAGCTCAAATATTTTGTATTGCGCATAAATACCCGAAGAAGAAAAAGGTTCTTCCTGGTGAAAACAAAGTTGTTCAAAATCTTTTATAAGGCTTTCCGGTGTAGGGGAGATGCGGAAACTTTCGGTACCAAACTTATCTGCAACGGCATCAATATAGGCTGATTCATCTTTTTCGAAACCAGGGAAAACGGCAGAGAAGGTTTTAAGTTGTGGCCCGGCAGGTGCTGCTCTTTGCTGGCTGATAAAAGCGATAATGGAAGAACTGTCTAAACCTCCACTAAGACTGCTTCCGACCGTTACATCGCTTCTTAATCTTTTTTTTATGGATGAACTGAAGAGTTCATTGAATTTTTCAACAGCATCCGAAGGGGAGATATCAATTTTTATTTCTTTATTGATACCCCAGTATTTATGGATCCTAGATTTAAGGTCAGTCATGCTCACCTGTAAATAATGCGAGGGGGGAAGGGAAAAAATATTTTGAAAAAAACATTGCTCCTTATCCATTGAATTCTGTACATGGCCAAGGGTAAGATAGTTCAGCAACATCTTATCGTCAATATCTTTGGGCACACCGGCAGCCCAGAGCGCTTTCATTTCGCTGGCAAAAATAAAATGCTTTTCATCTTCAAAATAATAAAAGGGCTTTTCCCCAAAACGGTCCCTTGCTGCAAAGAGTACCTGTTCTTTTTCGTCCCAGATGGCAAAGGCAAACATGCCATCGAATTGTTGCAGACAATTCTCTTTCCAGTAATCATAAGCAGCTAAAATAACTTCTGTATCTGATTGCGAACGGAAGACATAACCCTTTTGCTGTAAAATAATTCTTAATTCAAGGTAGTTATAGATCTCCCCATTGTGAATGATACTGTAACGGGGATTTTTTTCTTCTCCGTTAGTTGCCTTGTCCGGGTTGAAATGCATCGGTTGTGCCGCAATGGGAGAAAGATCGATCACGGCAAGGCGTCGGTGGCCTAAAAAAACATTCCCCGTGGTATTGGCCCAAAGCCCTTCACCATCGGGGCCGCGGTGTGAAATGGCAGCAGTCATTTTTTTCAAATGCTGCAATCCACCGGAAGATCTTAATATTTCGGATGACTGGCTGTTGATGAGGATGCCGGCAATTCCACACATAGTGTAAATATCAACAAAAAAAACGAGTGCAGGGACTCAAAAAAAATCCCCGCCCTGGTAGCTAGTAGGTTATGGGAAGACTGACTTTTACATCATCCCATGCGATGACAAGGTTAGATCCTGTATTCGTTTTCTCAAAGGCCATTACAAAGGCATCAAGGATATCGGTTTGTTTTGATACGGGTACGTCTACACGCAAGAGATCCTTTTTTTCCTCATATTTAAAAGAGCCCCAGGTATCAGATTCTTTATTAATGATAAGGGTCCACTTATCTGCATAGGGAATGCAGTACATGGTATACCGGCCCTTCTTCACTTTTTTATCATTGATCCTTACCGTTTGATAAATATCAAGCTCGGTTGCTTCATTGGCACCCAGGCGCCAAACTTTTCCGTACTCCACCAGTTCGCCAAAGATTACCCTCCCGTTCTTTTGCGGACGGCTGTAGATCACCCTTGCTGTCAATGGGTCTGTTATTTTATCCTGTATCTTCAATACAGGGTACTTGTCGGGACAATAACTCATGTCCATTGGCGATTTGTCTATTGGCGGCAGCTTACCCTGGGCAAACGCAGCGGCGGCTGAAAAACAAATGGCCATTAATGCTAAGCAAACTTTTTTCATACTGATTTTTTTCAAAGATAAATGAATCAACTGTTTATCAGCTGATGAAATTGATGTGTGGTAAAACTTTTTAATTCGGGGAAGAAGCGTGCATAACAGGACTGCATAGCTGTATAATTCCCGGTGAAAATATCAAAGGCTATCTTACTTTCTGTGAGATAGGCCGACCGCCTGACCACTCCGCCAAAACTTTTTTCAATACCATCTGTATAACGGTAACTATACAGCCAGTCATAAGCTTTCATATGAGGTAACATTTTTTGAAAGGGTGGAGGTAAGCGAATGATATTATCTTCCAGTACCTGATAGGTGGTTGCTGCAAATCCCTTTAGCATATTCTCTGTAACGAACTCATTGGTATCAATGGCTAAAAAATGATCGTACACTACATCTGCAAAAGCGCCCGAGTAAAGCCGGTATTGGGGCCTGAAGAAGGATTTTAGTTCTGCAGTAACGGGATGCGCATCAGTAAATGTATCAATGGCACGGTGGAGCCTGATACCCTTTTGTACCATGGCAGGTTGATCAAATTGCTTTTTCCCCTTTATAAAATCACTGATCATATTACCCACCAGTATTTCGGGCTGATGAAAGGACAGGTATGCATGAGCAAGATAATTCATACTGCAAACCTTCCAAAACTTTGCAAACTTTCCAAAACTTATTAACGCTAAAAAACCAACTTCACTTTTTAACATTACCAACTCATATTTTAGTATTTTTTTAAGAAAGAAAAGAAAACCCTTTACTGCAGGGCGTTTCAGGAAACAAAATAGTGTTATCCCGGTAATTTATCTTACCACTCATCTATGCATTAACTTTCCTTAACGTTACCGGTACCATTGTGTTACTGCCCCTCAATGCGCCTGTTTACATTTGTGTTGTAATCAGCTGCCTGCCATGGGCAGTAATTTTAAACACTAAAAAGTATAGTCATGAAAAAATTAACAACCGTTTTAACAGCAATCGTAATGCTGTTTGCCACCAGCGCATTTGCCAAGGATGGCGACAATGTAACAGCCAAGGTAGCGGCAGCATTCAAAACAGATTTCTCTCAGGTAAACAATGTAAGCTGGGAGAAGACAAGTAATTTTTATTTCGCCACCTTCCAGTTCAACAATATTACTGTTGATGCTGCTTACAATGAAGATGGCGAACTGGTAGGGGTTTCCAGGAAAATTGCTTCGGCACAACTGCCATTGAATGTTACACTGGAACTCGCCAAAAAATTTAGTGAGTACACCGTTTCGGCACAGGCGTTTGAATTAAACTACGAAGGGCAAACCTCCTATTACCTTACTGTAGAAAACAGCAAACAGGTTTTAAAGCTGAAATGCTACAGTAATGGGGACATAGATGTGGAAAGTAAAATTAAAAAGGAACAGGTGAAGAGTTAAGGTTAAAGCCCCCGTTAAATTTAACGGGGGCTTTTTTTTATCCATTTTTTAATGATTCACGGTACAGGTTATACGAATAAATGGCAGGTATAACGACCATGACCGATACACTGCCGATAAAAACAATGATGAGTGCCTGCAATGGCAGTATCAACGAAATAACAGCCAGTACCAACCCACCAATGAACCATAACTTGCTGGCCAGTTGGTGTGTTTTTCTCCAGTTGTCTTCATTCTCCAACGTCCATGGCAACCGGAAACCTGCAAAATAATTGGGTTTAATGCTGTGCATCAGGTTACCCATATACGCCAGGAATAAACTTATGCCACAGAAGAAAATGGGCATGCCCTCTACTTTGCCATGTAAGGTCCAGTATAAAACGAAAAGGGCCACGGCACATAATAATATAACCATTACCACGGCGATCTTCGATAATACAGCAGATGTTGTTGCTGAATATTTCCTCTTCGGATCGATCTTATAAATATTTCTCAGCAAAAAATACATCGGTATGGCGATAAGTGAAAATAATACCGGCAGCAGAAAGACATCGCTTTTTGGCCCGAAGGCATCGGGTGTTCCCTTGATGCCAAAATGGGTGGGAATGGTTTGCGGCAGGTCGCTCCAGATGAAAGCCAGATATATCCAGGGGATAGCCATTATGATAAAGGGGAATAGCAAATGAAATAATTTCGACTGTTTCATGTTGGATATGTTTTATCTTTTTGTTTTAAATTGTATCAACCATTTCACCATCTCATCCATCACAGTGGTGTTGAGTGAATAATAAATGTATTGCCCCTCCTTGACCGATTCCACCAGCCCGGCCTGCTTCAACAGGTCGAGGTGATGAGAGATGCTGGGCTTGCTGATACTGAATTTGTCGGCAATCTCCCCTGCAGTGAGGTCCTTTTTTTTCAGCAGCTCCAGTATTTCCCGCCTTGTGGTATCGTTAAGTGCTTTAAAGAGCAGATTCATACTTAGATATTTGTATATTTAGACAAATGTCTAAATAATAATTGAATTTTGCAAATAATGTTCAAAATATATTTTAGTTCGGGTTCGGTTCCCATAAAACCAAATGCAACAATTAACGGATTGTTAAGGATTCGCGTTAGGCACCACAGTTATTAATAATTCAAAATAATAATATATCTTACCGGCAAACCAACTATTATGAGAAAGATATCAACCCTTGTTCTTGCCTGTATGTTATACTTTACGGGATTCTCACAGACCTACAATATCGATAGTTCACTGGCTTCCCTTAAGTTTAAAAAAGACAGTACGCTGAATGCGTTCAGGGGGCAGCGTGATAGTACTTATCATGCCCTCATGCATGCAGATACGATAAAGATCAATAAGCAATTTGAAAATTGGGAAAAATGGGAAAAGATCAAGGCCGTTGCACTTTACCCGGTATTTAAGGGTTACGATGGGGCCGGCGTTGTACCGGTGAAAGACCCTACCGAGATACCAGATCCTAATATAGAGTATAAGTTGCTGTTTGAGTTGACAGCAAATAATCCCGATTCGTTGGCAAAGGAGGTCAATAACGGTCTTGTAGAAATAGCCAGGGTCATCAACCTGCATGTGGCTTCGGGTGTTCCGCTGAAGAAAATAATTCCTGTTATTGTGATACATGCCGGCGCTTTACTTGCTTTTACTACAAATACCTTTTACAAAGAAAAATACAAACTAGATAATCCCAATCTGAAGCTCATTGAGGAGATAAAAAACATAGGCGGAAAATTTATTGGATGCGGACAGGCAATGGCCTACGAGGATATCAAAAAAGAAAACCTCCTCCCGGTGATGAAAGTTTCCATCACCGCACAAACGGTACTGTCGCATTACCAACTCAAAGGTTATGTGTTGTATAAGGACTAAGTTTTGGTAAAGTTTTATCTACCTCCCGGTATGGGCACAACCGGCAGGCTTTCATTGCCCGTTTCGTTTACCGACTGTACAGCAAAGAAATAATTGTCTTTGGAATAAGGCAGGTGCATTGCTGTTTCGGTGGTGAATATTTTTTTTTGCCAGAAAGCGCTGGTGGTCTCTCTTATCAAAACATAGTAACCTTTTACTTTACCAAACCCTGGTGCCCTCCAGGTGAGGTAAGTAGAGTTAGTTAGTTTCCTTACTTCCATCTTTACGGAGTCGGGCACAGTGGGAGCCTTGGCCAGGCTTGCCAGGTTACAGAGATTCATTCCTGTATTCTTCCGCAGGTACTCATAATCGATATGTTCCGGCAGGTCGCCATAGTTGATACCATTTTCTGTTCTTACATTCTGGTGCTGGCGGGTGTAATTCTCATTCATCTCGGTAATGCGTACTGCTGCAAAGCCCCGCTGCACATAAGGAGTATGATCACCACCACGTAAAAAACGGTCGTTACGGTAGATCAATACCACCTGCAGGTTGTCGATATATCTTTCACCGATCTCTTTTACATAACGGGCAAGCTGACGTGCTTTTCCGTCATTCTCCAATCCAAGGTTACGGATATTGACAGCATTTTTCTCTGTTTCATATGCGGGCAGACCCTCGCTGAACACCCGCACTTTGCTATTATCGGTAATATTGGTTTCATTGCTGTTATTGCTGCCCATTATATCGTTGTTGAGTACAGCTTCAATATTCCAGCCCTCCCTTTTTGCCTTTTCACTCATGAATGTTGATCCCAGTAATCCCTGCTCTTCGCCGCTTACTGCAACAAAGATGATCGTAGAAGGAAAATTATGGTTGCTCATGATCCTTGCACATTCCATCACGGCTGCCGTGCCGCTGCCATCATCATCGGCACCCGGGGCGTCACCGATACTATCGGTTGGGCTTGTACGCATATTATCAAGATGCCCACTGATGATGAAGATACGGGTATCCGCCGGGTCGGTTCCTTTCAACGTGGCTACCACATTACCCAGTATCAATGACCGGTCCACCCGCTTGCCATCGGGTTGCAGCATGGTGGTATCTATCATGGCAGAAAGCCTGCCGCCGGATTGTTTTGCCATTTCGTTGAACCTGCCCAATACCCAGTTGCGGGCAGCACCGATGCCACGTTGCGTATTGGTTTGCGTGCTTAAAGTATTGCGTGTGCCAAAAGCCACCAGGGTTTTTATATAAGATTGAAGGGAATCGGCCGATACCTCTTTCACCATTTGCTCTATTTGCGGATCACGCTGTACAGTGTTTTGAGGGAATGCGGTAAAGGCAGAAAAAATAAAGGCGAAAAAAATTAACTGCTTCATATCTATAAGTTGAAATTAAATATACAAAGAAACTCCAACACCTGCCGACCCGGTCATTACCGTTGATAAAAGCCGTGTGTATTGGAAAAGACCCCGAAAAAATTGTTTTGATAAACGGTTCGCAAACCTGAACCATGACGTACCCTTAAAAATTTAAACCCTTGCGGAATGTCAGGATTTTTTACTTTTTAGTAACTGCCGTATGCATACAAGATGTCCCACTAAAACAATGGGTACAATAAAAGTGGGCAACCAGCTCACCGGGAAATAGAGGATGGCAATATTTGGCTGGTTGAAAGCAAATTGCTGAATAGAGAATGGAGCCGACAATAAAGCAATGATTACGATATTCGCCAGCAGCGCTAACGCAATAAAATGCCATACTAATACCAGGCCCCTGCCCAAGTTTTGCCTGGTAAAACCGAAATAAGCAATGAATGGGGCTGTAATCCCCGCAAGGATATCAAAGTTTCGTCCCGCAAAAGTCATTAGTTCCGGAACCGCTTTATTTAAAAACAAACAATACAGAACAAGCTCCACCGGTATACGAATGACATTTAACCACGTGAGTTGCAGTAAAGGCAAATGATCGATAAAATTTCTTCCCCCTTTGGTGACAAATAAAAAAACTATGGTGAGTATTGCCGGCAAAACTCCCAAAAGAAAAATTTTGGGCGGGAAGGAATGGGTATTGGAGCTGTACACATGCTGCAATGTTAAAACAGCCTGTATAATGAGCCATACAATCAGGCCGATCAGGATATTATTTGCTTTGGAGCCTGCAGGAGAATTTTTAACTACGGCAAAGAACAATAGTAGGGTGGCGAGCGTGGTAAGCCCAAAAATAACGGGAATGTATATGGGTAAATGCTCCATCATTGTTTAAAGAAGAATATTCACAGTGGTTTTACTGACAGGAAAGTTACAGATAATTCGAGTAATAAACTAGTAAACCAAACCAGCCGAAAAGCAACGGGTAACCCCGATAGAACATATCTTTATTTTCCCTGGAGGAAGAAAGTATACAAATGGCATCTGACAAAAACAGGGGTAAATATTTCCTGCTAACCGTTTATCATTATTGCATACCCATATCCATCCTAAAGCCTAAACTTTGTAAACAAGCGGTTTACCCCAACCTTGCAGACGTTATGAGTTTCGACAGAAATTATAATATGATCAACGCTTTCCCGGATTTTTTCGGGAAAGGATTTGATATGGAATCATACAACCGTCAATTCAAATCGGCCAATGTGATCATTCATGCCAGGTCCAGTAATGTTAGTTATCCCGTGCACTGGGGGCCCTTGTCTGTTAAATGTGCTTTTACAGGCAGTGAATTTTATGGACTCAATAATTGCCTGTATGCGGTTAATGATGAAAATTATCTTGTGATCAATGATGGGAATAACTACAGCAGTTTTATAGATGCCGACTCCTCAGTTGAATCCTTTACCATTAATTTTTCTCCCCTCTTTGTAAAAGAGCTGATGGAAAGTATTATTGAACCCGATGAAACATTGCTCACTAATTTCAACAATTTCAGTAACCGGAATAATATAGAATTTATTGAAAAATTATATGCGCATGACAATGCAGTAAGCCCGGTGATCTTTCAGCTGTTAGCGCTTACCAAAGACGGTTTCGATGAAAATATAAACCAGATCGAAGAACTTTATTTTTTACTTTTTGAACGCCTGGCCTTTAAGCAAATAACCTGCAAGGAGGAGATAAAAAATGTGCAGGCAATAAAACATGCCACCCGGCTGGAATTGTATAAAAGGCTTCACCGGGCGAAAGATTTTATTGATTCCTGCTACACAAAAGAAATTAGCTTGCAGGACCTGGCGAATGTATGTTTGTTGAACAAGTCTTATTTGTTACGGCAATTTAAAAAATATTTCAAAATAACCCCCGGTCAGTATATTATTGTAAAAAGGATGGAGGCAGCAAGGCGATTGCTTGAAAAAAAGAGTGATCAATCCGTTTCCGATATCTGCATACAGGTTGGTTACAGCGACCTTTCTTCTTTCAGCAGGCTGTTTAAAAAACATAATAAGTATTCCCCCGAAAAATACCAGCAATCCTTTATTAAAAAGGGCCCTGCTGTTACTATAGTATAGTGACGATCCGGTGATCTCCCGCTAAATAAGTCCTCTACTTAATTATATTTTTTCTTTAAGTAAGTAAAATTGTAATTGGTGGTCCATGTTTTTCCACCATCAGCGGAAGTTTCATTGAATTGCCTTACCTGGCCGGGTGCTTCATTAAAAAAAGCAAAGTGCCCCATCAGTTTATTCCCTTTTGCATCTTTTGTTTCAAAACTAAAACGCATAGCACCGTCCCTGTATTCGCCATTTACAAATTCCTGTATCCCGTTTGCATAATTACCGGCCCAGGACTGTTTCCATTTATTGGTTACCGGGTCAATAAAATTGATACTCTTTCCATTGCTGCCCGGGCTCTCCCAGTTTTCTAAAAGCGCACAACCGCCAGCGATCAACTGAATAAGGCTATGCCCCACCACCTGTTTTGTTCCGGCGGCATACACATCCCATTCCCCTAACCAAAAATCAAATTCCCTTGCATGTGCATTTGCCATACAGGGATTGGCATTAATATACACCTGGTCTCTTATATGTTTAAAATAACTTTCACTTCTTATGCTGCTATAATCTGCGAGGGTATCCAATTCGTTCACATTACTGTATCCAAGGCTTACCGCACTGTCCAGTTCCATAAATGCAGTTTCTTTATTACGCTGCAATGCATGTACCCTGGCCATTCTTGCATATACAATGGCCTTAAGGCCGATGGGCGGGTTTTGTGAAAGAGACTTTTGATAATACTTTATGGCTGCGCTATAATTTTTAAGATTATAATTGGTAAAACCAAGGCGGTTCCAGGCAAGGCTGTTTTGGGTAGTATCTTTTAATATTGACTCGTATGCCTGCTTTGCCATTACCCAATTGCCTGCCATGAATAATGAATCGGCTGTTTTGGTAGCGGCAGAACCATTTTGCGCCCCAGTTACAAGAACAAGAATTAATAACAGCAATAAAAGTGAGATTGCTTTTATTCTTTTCATAGACTTATATTTTATGTTACTGCAATATCCCTCCAAAGATCATAAACTGCTTGGTGAAAAATGACTTTTTTATATTTATGAAATTGAACTGCTAAAACAACCTTTCACCTGCAGCCACCCAAAGGTGGTGAAACCGGGATTGCATTGCGTAACAGGCTTGCTAACGAAGGGAAAAGAGTATATGGTGCATCGGATTATATTGGTTTTCGTGCAATATTGATTGGTGTAAGGCGCAATGGTAACTGGGGCTTCCATACGCAAAAACAGGACTCGAATGAAAAAGTGGTTGTTGCCAAAAAACTTGTAGCCTAGCTATAGCAGTAAGGCCTGCCTTTGTATAGGCAGGCCTTTTTATAACAGCTGTAAATTAAATTATCCTTCGCTGGAAGCCGGATAAAATATTTAATTATTTAAACTTCCGGTTGATCCAGATATTACCTGCCCAAATAAAACCTAAAGTAAACAAGCGACACCGGCAGGTGCTGCTGCGTATCGGCATTCTTGAAGAAAGGGTTAAGCCCATAACTGAACTGGTATCCGATGGTAACGGGGATCCTTGTTTGCTGCGCCAGTTTTGCACCTATTCCTCCAAGCCCGGTATAGAGCATCCGGTTAAAAATATTTTTACTGGTAGAATAAGTGTTGGTAGCCCCATCAAAAAGTAATGCGTTGGAATTGGCCATGTAATCAAGTGAAGCACCTCCTTCCAGGAATAGCGAAAATTGTTCTTTTTTTACAACGGCGTATTGCAAGGCCAGCGGCAACTGGATAAAATGAAAATGATTGTTGTAAAGATTAACGGCAGTATTGTTAATAGGGATAATTGCATTGTCGTTACTGTAAGTGCTCACCCCATTGCCCGATAATGAATCGATCTTATTACCGATCCTGATGTGGTTGGAAAGATAAGTATAACTAAGCCCGGTTTTAATATCCAGCCTGCCTACAATATTTTTTTCTATGGTAATACCCGTTTGAAATACCATGCCCGGTGAAGGCTTAGCCGGCTGGTTATAGGTAATATTGCTGACCGTGGCTGCTTGCAGCAAAGGGGAGGTATTGGTGGTAAATGCAATATCATTGATCCCGTTCTTGGTATAAGGTATACCAAAGCCAAACTGAAGGCTATATTGCCAAAGCTGTTTTTTCTTATTGTTTTGTGTTTTTGCAATGGCTCCATTCTTTGCACTGTCTGCCTTGTCTTTTGCAAGGACCAGTTCCTTCGCCTTCGTTTTCTCTTCCGGTGTATTTGCCTTTTCTTTCGATGTATTTAAAAGGGTATTTGCAACAGGAGACGTTATGGTGATATCCGTTTTACTGTTTTCCCTGCTGTCATTTTTTCTTAAAGGGTTTATTCTTTCATTTTCATCCACACCCGGTGATTGCACGGTTGTTTTCATTTTTGCTACCGTTTCCACAACAGTTGGCTGTTTCAGGAAAGTTGCTATATAATCTTTTTCATTGCCGGGATTGACAGGGGTGGCATCGGCTGTTGTATTTTTTACCAGGGCGGTTTTATCATCCCCCGTTTTGCTAACAGCTATTGCATTATCATTTGCCTTGGCAACAGCGGGGGTATAGCTCTTTGCGGTATTAATTGTGGCTACAGGGGTAGCAGTATTAACGGTTGTATTAGTAGCGGGTTCTGCTGTAACTGAGCCCGTGTTGCTCATTGGTTCATTTATTTTCGTCTGTTCGTTATCGTTATTAACACGGGTATTAACTGGCCCATTGTTGTTTTGTTGTGCCAACTGGCCATTGCTTTTTCCCGGTGCATTATTATCCTTGTTTAGCCATAGCAGGGCAGCTGTTGATATAGCAGCGAATAAAAGAAAGAATAACACCCAACGGCGTTTCCTTTCTTTTGGCAATGCGGCTTCCACTTTACTCCATACACCGGTTGATGGCATAAGTTTCAGCTCGTCCATTTTTTGTTGAACCTGCTTTTCGAATTTACTATTTTGCATGAGCCTGCATTTTATAATCGAAATAATAATTTTTTACCCAGTTCAGTAACATCACCCTTGCCCTTGTATACTGCGAACGGGAAGTGCTGTCAGTGATACCCAGCATTTCGCCAATCTCGGGGTGGGTATAACCTTCCACCGCATGCAGGTTAAAAATGGTCTGGTATCCTGCAGGCAATTGCCTGATAAGTACGGCCAGTTCTTTTGCATTGAGCAGCACCTGCGGATCATCATTGGTAACCGGGTGCATATCTGTGCTATTATTGGAAATTTCTTCCCGAAACCTGGCATTTCTCTTAAGGTAATTGAGGGCAGAGTTGATCATGATACGACGGATCCAGGCGCCCAGTTCACCCTCATTCTTATACTGTTTCAGCTTGGTAAAAACCTTTATAAAGCCCTCCTGCAGTACATCTTCGGCATCATGAACTGATTTGGTATACCTATAGCAAACCCCAAGCATCACCATTTTATACTTATCGTACAATAGTTTTTGTGATGCCCTGTGGTTCTTTAAACATTGCTTTATCAGTTGTTCCTGATCCATACAAGGGTTATTAGGTTGACAAGTGTACCTGGGGTACCGTTGCATCCCGGGAAATAAAAATACCCCTATTTTTTGTGATTTGGGAGCCGCAGATCCCCTGTATCCTGCCTTTCGTAGAGGTTTGTGCCGACCAAACCGGCCGGGCCAAACCTATTCCAGCAACTCTTTTTCCAGTTGCAAAGCCCTTTTACGCAGAACCTCCATGCGTAATTTTATGCGCACCGGTATATAAGCAGTTCCACGCATTTTATTGTAGTCATCTGCGATCCTGTTGAATGCCACGTCCCTTTGCTTTTCCCAGGCAGCCTGGCAGGCTTTAATTTCCACCTTTTGTTTTTCACCCGCTTTTGCCAATAATGCTTTTTCTGTTGCGGCAATATCATTTTCCCATGCATTGTAAGCGTTATTGTAACAGTGGGCCCTTGGCATAGTTGCATAGGAATTTAACAGGCAACTCTCCAGCCGGCTGTCTATCGGGTGCTTAACGGTGTCGGTTACACTCATCAGTGAGATCGCATATATTAAAACAGGTATCAGCATATTGATGATTTTATTTTCGCCTCAGCATCCAAAAAACAGTAACATGAGTATCAACAGCCATTCAATTCCCCCAGGCATGGAAAAAACTTTCATGTTTTATCAATTAAAGCGTGTTAAAGGTATTTTCCAACGCCCCGGATCAACCTAAAATCTTTGATACAAAATCTGAATGCAGGCTGATCTTTAAAAATGCAGTTAACCCAAATATAAAACCAAGCAGGCTTACCACAGTGGCAAAATAAAGCAGCCATCTTTTTTGCGTTAGTGCCGTAATACCAAACATGGCAATGGAAATGGTAAGCAGGGCTTCGGTCATGTCGAACTGGTCATCAAAAAGATTAATATCGTCGTATTCTTTTTGAAACCCTTCGGCCTTTACTTTGATCTCCCCTTTTTCTTTTTCATACCGGGCAACGGTTGCTTCAAACTTTGCTATACTGCTGTCATTGCCATGATTGTTTTGCAGCTTCAATAACTCCAGTGTATTTTCTGCAATGGATTGTTTGGTGCTCTTTGCTTCAAAATAAGACCAGGCATTGAGGGCATTTGCCTGTGCCTGCGACATGGCCTGCACAATATTCCCGTCCTTAACATTACATAGCGCCATAAAGGTTGCGGTGATGGCAACAAACAAGGCAACCCTTGAATTAATCTTACTCTTACCCGCTTCTTCGATGGGCTCCTGGATGGTTTCGCTGATGTCTGACATAACGATATACTTGATAGGTTATATAAAATTATTAACACTGCAACTTACAGCTATTTATAACAGGCAAAGTGCTGTTAACATTTGGTTTTCAAATGCTGTTCCTTATTTCCATAATGATCATGGCCGGGGATTAGTGCATCGCCCGAAATAATTGTAAATTCATTTTTTAATTGAACTGACCGGTATGAAAAAAACCAACCTACTTATTATTACTGTCACAATATTGTTCAGTTCCTGTTCCGTAAATAAACATACGGTACAAACAACAACAGGCAACCCAACTTTTTTATTGCTCTCGGATATTCACCTGGATACATTCACCGACAGCAGCAGTTATGGCAATGATACAGGACTTGGGCTTTGGAAAATATTTTTGACAAAAGCCGATTCATTGCTTGGTAGCACCAATGCTCCTCAATTTGTAGTATATACCGGCGACCTGCCCGCTCATTATTCCTGTTCGGGCAATTGTTACCTGCCGGTAAATGCCCGGCAAACCCATAACACTAACCTGGCAGCCATCTTATCGGGTTTACGTGACCTTGTTACCAAACATCATACCGCACTGTTTTATGTGCCCGGTAATAATGATGCCATTGCGGGTAATTATTATTCCTTTGCCGACTCCAGCCAAAATACTTTGCTGTCACTTATCCCTGAATCGGTAAATCCTTATCCTGCATTAAATATTAATCCAGGCGGCGATACCGCACCTTGCATGATTTCCAATACACAGCCAACAATGGGTTATTATTCTGCAAAGCCGATAGATGGGTTAAGGATCATTGCATTGAACACGGTAATATTCTCCAGGAAATTTACAGCGGTGGATGGTACCAACCCGGTAGATGACGGTATCAGGCAGCTGAAGTGGTTAAACGCCCAATTGAAAGACGCTGCCGATAAAGGCGATAAAGTATATATCGCCATGCATATCCCGCCGGGGATAGATGCATACCAATATACCAAAACACCCGATAATGCAGGCATGTGGGCCCGGCTGCCTGATAAACAAAATTCCTGGCTCAACGGATTTCTCGCCATTGTTGACCAATATCAACATACCATTGCAGGTATCCTTTACGGGCACACGCACATGGATGAATTGAGAAGGCTCTATGATATAACGGGAACGCGTATGACCGCCATAGCGATAAGCGCACCCGGCATCACCCCGCAGCATGATAATAATCCCGGATTCAAATTGGTGCAGTACGATAAACAGAGTAAGGACCTGCTTGATTTTACCACTTATTATACCACACCTTCTGCAGGTACATGGGGAAATGCTACTTATTCTTTCAACAGTGTTTTTGGTTTCCCACCGGGAAATACAATGTATAAAAATTTAAGCACGGCATCTATTACAGCCATCACCACACAACTGAATAAAATATTCACTGTGATGAACGGGCCTTCTGCATATAGTGTTCAACCGGGAATAGAAGTAAAGCCAGGACAATAAAGGATACGGTTGAAACAGATCAGGTAAGAAAATATTTTCCTCCATTCAGCCCACCCGGCCCGATCCTGAAATAAACTTTAAATCCTTTTACCGTTCCTGCGGGAAGGCTATCCGCATACAGGACCTGAAAATAACGGCGGTGAACGGAACGGTAAAATCCTTTAAGCAGGGAACTTATGATTCAACATCCGGTAACGTGCAGTATTCTATTAAAACCTTGCCAACCATGCTGCAAAAGCTTACCCAGTTGCACAAGGCCAGCACCAAACAGCCTTTGTTCTTTTTGAATGTTTTCTTTGCGGCATCACTGCTGTTCTTTGTGATCTCTTCTTTCTGGATGTTTATGCCAAAGACAAGTATTTTTAAAAAGGGGCTTTACTTTACACTGGCAGGTATTGCGCTTACACTTATTTTGTTGTGGGTGTGATGAAGTTAATAAACGTGCTGATTGTTAATGACCAGCATTAGCAGCAAATTGATCTGGTTATATCAATTGCTCAAAATACCCGCCAATATTATTTTCTTTATCAATAAAAAGTATCTCTACTATCCAGTGCCTTTTATTGCCAGTGGCATCCAATAAAAACATGTCGTTATGGTTTTCCGGATGCACATCTAATTCCAGGCTTTTAGGATCTAAAGGTTGTTCGTGTGGAAACTTCCCAACAATATGGCCGGCAATTTCGCCGCCAAATGTGTAGCCGTATTCCGTTGCTTTTTCAACGATGTATTGAAACAGGTCAGCAGCCTTTACAGTTGTTTGTTTATTGTACCATGCCTGTGTTTCATACCATGCTTTTTCAACATCAGCTTTAATTTTTATTTTTTTTGGATCCATGCCAATCACATAAGTTCTGCCTATATCGGCCTCGTAACCATCTATGATTGGCCCAAAATCTAAGATCACAATATCATCTTCCTGTATAATATTATCAGGGGGATTATCAGGATAAACGCATAAGGTATTTTTGCCTGCCCGTACAATTTTTTTGTGCCAATGGTCTTTTATTTCAAATTTTTCGGCAGCTAAATTGCAAACATCTAGTGAAAGTTGTGCTTCTGATCTTCCTGCAACAATTAAACCGGCTTTTTCAACAGCTTCAAATAGCCGGATCGTAGTTTTTTCCGCGTTATCTAATTTTGCTTTTTTCATTTTTGGTTTATTTAAACCCCAGTACAAAAAAAATAAAACAAAATGACTAAAAAGTTAATCTACATTAACCTGCCTGATCTTTTTCTTTAAAACACTTAAAAATTGCGGTGTTATGCCCAGGTACGAAGCGATGTCTTTTTGAAAAAATCTTTTTTCGGCATAAGGTTTATTTTGCAGGAATAAAAGGTATCTTTCTTCAGCTTCAGCAGAAAAAGCGAGGTTGATCTGCTCTCTTTGTGTAATGTATGCGTTTTGAAAAAGTATGCGGAAGAACCGCTCGAATTTTGGTATTTTATGATACAGTGTTTCTAAATTTACTTTGCTTATCTGAATAATATCCGTGTCTTCTATTGCTTTAATATATGATCTTGAAGCCGTTTGGGTAAACAGGCTGTACAGGTCATTTGCCCACCATTCTTCAATTAAGAAATCGATAATATGCCCCGGCCCCTTTTCATCCTGGTAGTAAGATACCAGGCAACCCCTGGTTATAAAAGTTTCGTATTTGCATACTTCTCCTTCACGGAGCAAAAACTCCCCTTTTACCAATGATCTTGATCGTAATAATGAGCTAAAAAATTCCTTTTCTTCTTCAGTTAAGGAAATATGTTTTGAAAGATTGGAAAATAAAAGGGTAAAATCCATAGCTTATCATTGTATTGCTTTATCAATCCTTACCATGGCGTAACCACCGCTCTCTTATCACAGCTAAAATTACTATTAAATAAGATTACCGTTTAAGTAAATTCACTTGTTGCGTTGGCTTAATAAGTAAATATCAACCCTACACCCAAACCCATATCGCTATCTTCATGTGTGGATAGTGAAAAGTATTTGTTTACGATATACCTTAACCCTAACATATATTCCTTGTCGGTGTTTATCATCATGCTTGCTCTTAATCTTTTTGTAACTGGTATATCTTCTCTGCCTAATTGAAAACGAAATCTTCCATCGCCGTCCACTCTTGCATCTGCAACAAACAACATTGGTAGGGTGTAGGCAATACCTGCTACAACTGTTGAACGGTTGTTTTTATTACTTGTTTGCCCGAACCAATTCTTTTCATCGCTGCCGAAGACGTTTTTTGGACCTCCATCAATTTTATAATGACGGTCGTAACCTATGTATGGATAAAGCCATTGCATCTTGCCTAAATATCTTCCAAACATTGTTTCACTTTCGTAGCCGAGCATAACGTGGTATCCCAAATGCCACATGGTGCTTGCTTTCCATCGGGTGTTTGCGAACATTGCCATACCATCGCTGCCGTTACTTTCTATACCAACCTTTGCCATAAAATGAAACATCCTGTCATCAGCAAATAATTTTCGTTGTGCTAATTTGGGGTCAGGAATTTCGGGATTAGCTGGCGAATTTTCGTAACTAAAAACTCTGCCCATGCCACTCATCATGTGGTATAAAATATGGCAATGAAAAAACCAATCTCCGCTTTCTGTTGCTGTAAATTCTATGGTATCTCTTTCCATTGGCATTAAGTCAATAATGTTTTTCATGGGTGCATAATCGCCTTGCCCGTTTAGCAATCTAAAGTCGTGTCCGTGCAAGTGCATAGGGTGCCGCATCATAGAATTATTGTACAAAATAATTCTTACGTTTTCGCCTTTCTTAATTAAAATTTTGTCGCTTTCGGAAACTGTTTTATTATCCAATGTCCAAACGTAACGGTTCATGTTTCCTGTTAAATCAAACTTCAATTCTTTTATAGGCGCATTGGGCAAAGTTGTTTTTGCAACAGACTTTAACATTCCATAATTTAAAGTAACAATGTCTGAACTTTCAGCGTCCATGTTCATACCCTGCATACTATTATTATTTGGCATTTGCATAGTGTGCATTGTATCTATTTTCTTTTCTGCCTTAGGATTTTCTTCGCCTGTAACTTCGGGATACATTACTGTATTCATATCCATTGTTTGGTTACTCATTTCCATACCCATTGACATTAAGTTTCCGTTCATATCCATCATTTGGTTCATCATCTTCATACCTGCAAAATATTTTAGCTTGGGTAATTTTGCGGCTGGCATTTTCATACCACTGCCTAACCAAAGCGATGCAGATTTTGTACGGTCTTCGGGGGTTACTAAAAATTCGTAATTCATATTTTCGGGAATGGTTACAATAACATCGTAGGTTTCTGAAACGGCAATAATTAATCTGTCCACTTCTACAGGTTCAACATCGTTGCCATCAGTTGCAACAACTGTAATTTTTCCGCCTGAATAAGTGAGCCAAAAATAAGAGGATGCTCCACCGTTTGCAATACGCAACCTTACTTTATCACCTGCTTTAAATTGTGGTTGTTCGTTTTTATTTTTACCATTGATTAAAAATTTGTCGTAAAACACATCGCTAACATCCATTGCATTCATCCGCTTCCATTCGTTTGTGAGTTTGATTTTTAGATGCCCGCTCTTTATGGCTTCGGCATAGCTTTGTGTTGTCCCCTTTTTTATAGCAAACCAATCTGTGGCATTGTGCAAACTGCGGTGTATTTCTTCGGGCTTCATGTCTGCCCATTCGCTTAAAACAACTGGTAATGTTGGTATGTCTAACTCGTTTCTTTTATTCATTATGAACATTCCGTACATACCAATTTGCTCCTGCAAACCTGTATGGCTGTGATACCAATGTGTACCATGTTGAATGATGGGAAATTTATATAAATGTGTTGTGTGTGCTTTGATGGGCATTTGCGTAAGATTAGGCACACCATCGTATTGATTGGGCAAAAACAAGCCATGCCAATGCAAAGATGTTTCTTCGTTCAGTTCGTTATGTACATAGATTTCTGCCGTGTCGCCTTCGGTAAAAGTGAGTGTAGGCATGGGGATTTGTCCATTTACTGCAATGGCTCTTTTTGATTTGCCCGAAAAATTTACCATTGTATCAGTAATGTATAAATCGTAACGTACTGTTTTTGGTGGTATATTGTTTACGATTGTTTTTATTATTTGTGGTTTTTCTTTTGACATATCCATATTGCCCATGTTATCCATCTTTTTTGATGTGTCTTTCATGGGCATTTGCATTTTATCATTTTTTTTGTCTGTTATCTGTTTTACAGATTTAGATTTTTCTTTTATCAGCTTCATTCCACACTTGGGGCAGTTGCCTGGTTTTGTGGCGTGAATTTCGGGGTGCATTGGACAAGTATATGTTACTGGCTGCTGCTTAATTTCTTTGTTATTCATGTCCATACCTTTCATGTCTTGTGCTTGTGCAAAAGAGTACATGGTAAGGATGAATATTATTAATGTTATTTTTTTCATTCCTGAATATTTTTATTTTTTTACTTTTAAAAAACTTGCATTGATTGCAACTACAACTGTACTTACTGTCATTAAAACTGCACCTGCGGCTGGGCTTAATAAAATGCCTTGCTTGTACAAAACACCTGCTGCCAAAGGCAATGCAATAACATTGTAACCTGTTGCCCAAATTAAATTCTGTATCATTTTACGGTAAGTGGTTTTGCCAAATAAAATAAGGCTCACAATATCTTTTGGGTTGCTGTTTACTAAAATAATACCTGCGGTTTCGGCTGCTATGTCGCTGCCGCTACCAACTGCAATACCAACATCTGCAATTGCCAAAGCTGGTGCATCGTTTACTCCATCGCCTGTCATGGCAACAAACTCGCCTTTGCTTTGCAGGTCTTTTATTTTCTCTAATTTTTGATGTGGTAATACTTCGGCTATAAAACTATCCATGCCTAAAGTATCGCTTACACTTTTTGCTACTTCATTATTATCGCCTGTAAGTAAAATGGATTTGATATTGTTTTCTTTTAAGGTTTTTATTGCTTCGGCTGATTCAGGACGGATTTCATCTGACAAGGCAATGTAACCTGCTAATTGATTATTGACGATTAGAAACACAACTGTTTCCGTATCGTTGGCAGTAGAGCCTTCGGGAATTACCAAATTGTTTTCTTTTAAATATCCCGGACTTACTACCAATACTTTTTTGCCTTCCACAGTTGCTTCTACGCCTTTGCCTGTGATGGCATTGAAATTTTCTGTTGCAGGGATGGCGATAGATAAATATTTTATTTTTTGTAAAATGCCTGTTGCAATGGGATGTTCTGATTTTTGCTCTAATGCAGATGCAAGACGGATTATTTCATTTTCGGTTAATTCTTTTTGAAGTGATACAATTTTTGATACTTCAAATTTGCCAACGGTTAATGTCCCTGTTTTGTCAAAAACGATGGTAGTAATTTTTCTTGCATTTTCAAATGCTGTACGGTTTTTAATAAGCAAACCATTTTTTGCTGATAGTGCTGTCGACTTTGCAACCACCAACGGAACTGCTAAACCCAAAGCATGAGGGCAACAAATAACAATTACTGTTACCATACGTTCCATTGCAAAGGCAAGTGATTGACCTGTGAGATACCAATACAAAAATGTGGCAATACCTGTAACCAATGCAATAATGGTAAGCCATCTTGCTGCTTTGTCTGCTAATAACTGCGTTTGTGATTTTGATTTTTGAGCATCGTCCACCAACTTTATTACCTGTGATAAATAAGAATCTTTAGCTGCATGGGAAACGGTTACTTTTATTGAACCATTGCCATTGATAGCACCTGCAATTACTTTATCGCCTTTTACTTTTTGTACTGGTTTGCTTTCACCTGTAAGCATACTTTCGTTAAGGTAACTTTCGCCTTCTAATATTATTCCGTCTGCTGCCACTTTTTCGCCTGGCTTTACTAAAATAATATCATTCTCTTTTAATGTGTCGGTCTTTACGTCATGTACCATGTTGGGCATTACCATGTGTGCAGTTGCTGGCATTAACTGTACCAATAATTCCAATTCTTTTGATGCCCCTGCAACGGATTTCATTTCTATCCAATGCCCCAAAAGCATGATGAGGATTAGAGTTGCCAATTCCCAAAAAAAATCCATTCCTTGCAAACCAAATACAATTGCTACGCTGTATATGTATGCAACAGTAATGGCGAAGCCAATTAAAAACATCATGCCGGGGTTCTTAGCTTTTACTTCTTCAACCAATCCTTTTAAGAATGGAAAGCCACCATAAAAAAATACAATGGTTGATAACGCAAACAGGATGTATTGAGAACCTGCAAACTGCCAATTAACTTTCATAAAATGTTGTATCATGCTTGATAGCAACATGATGGGAATGGTAAGAATAAGCACTACATAAAACCGTTTTTTAAAATCGGCAATCATCATGGCATGATGATTATGTCCTGCCATGCCCATTGCTGGGTTTGCTCCATGCTGCATATTGCTCATGTCATGCACTACATGATTTTCTTTATTTGCTTTTTGTTGATGTTCCATTTTCTTAATTTTATTTTTATCTCTTCCAAAATAAATCAGGTTGAACAATGTATTGTGATGAAAAGTCTCTATTAGTAGTAATTGGATGTTGATAACCAAGTCCAACTAATAAATTTTTGTACACTTTAATCTTTATACCCCCAAGCAGGTTAAAAATAGGGTTAACTCCTTTTTCAGTAACACCTAATATTTCGGAAACAAGAAATATTCTATTGGAGACTTTAACTACAACCGACATGCTTCCTTCTGCCAAATCTTCTAATGGACTGTAATGCAACACCTGATTAAAAGCCACATGAGAATTTGAAAATGTTGTTGAAAAGCCAACCAATGTATAAACTCTCCGCTTAGGATCTTTTCCCAAGGGGAACTCAAATTCTATTAGTGGTGAAAAGCCATTCATTCCATTTTTACTTTTCCATACTAAGAATTGTGTCATAACCTCTAAAGTGGGGTTATCAAATGTTCCTTTGGCACCAATATGTAATCCGACAACTTTTGAAAGCCCTGTCATAAACTGAATATCATATTCTGCATTTGTTTTCCCATCATTTTGTGTAGGTAAAAATGCTGCTCTCAAATTATAAGAGCCAACATTTAATGGCATACCCATGTGAGTGAAAAATGGCATTGGCAACATTTCATCATTTTGCATATCCTTCACGCCCATTTGTTTAATGACTGGAGTGTCCATACTCATTTTTGACATTTGCTGGCTATATGCTGAAAAGCTACTAATACCTAAAAGAATAAGTGAGGCGAAAGAAAAACTTAACCTTTTACGAACTGTATTTATATATTTTTTCATTTTCATTTTTTTAATTGAGAAAGAATTTTCACAATAGTAATAATGTACACTTCTTAATTTCAAAATTTGTTATACAATTAATAAAAGGAGTTATATCATTCACATATTTTCAACAACCCTTTTTTTAAATCCTTATTTTATTTTCAACAATCTTTCTTACGAATAAAAATTGCTTTAAAAATGCTGATTAATATTTGTTTGATTTTTTAATTACTTACTGAAAGGCTCTCTGCTTTTTTATTCATCCAATCCGTGATTAAACTTTTTTCTTCTTTGGTAAGACTTGCTTTTTTGTGCATTGCCTTATAAGAAGATATTGGCATTTCATCATCCTTAATTTGGTTTACAATTTCTTTCAACTTGCTTATTTGCTTTCGGGTGATATTGCTGCCAAAGTCACTAAAATTCAGTTTTTCTTTTCCATTCTTTATATGGCTTGCCATAATCCAGGCCATTGGTTGAATATTTGAATACCACGGATAATTGGTGTTGTTACTGTGGCAATCGTAACAGGCATTTTGCAAAATCCCCTCCACGCTTGCAGGTAATGAATATATTTTGGCAAAATCGGTAGGCAATACCTGCCCACTTTTGTTGTGGGCAGGTTGTATGAACTGAATGGCAATAAATAAAATACCTACAGCCAAAACTATTTTCTTAATTGGCTTCATATTTATTGTATGGTTTCTTTTACCGATCCGCAAGTGGGCATTGCTTTACCCAAATATGGATTTTTGATGTCTTTAGTTTCGCTAATCCATGTTGCACCCTTGCCATCGTTTGCCATTGGGCAAAAATCTTTGTATAGGGTTTGTCCGCCATTGCCAAATATTTTTATGAGGTCTGCCATATCCTTACTTAGCATTATAAAATGTTCTCTTTGGTGGGCAATTTTTCCGCCATTTGCACCTATATGCTCTGCATGTTCCTTTGCATCGTCTGCTATGTCGGCAAAAGTTTTTGCCTGTTGAGCCGATAATGTTTTAATATCAAAATTTATAAATGCAGCCTGTAAAGATTTACCTGCTGTTGCTGCATCGTTTGTATTGTCTTTAGCAAAAGCATTTTTCATTTGCAGGTAAGTGCTTATGATTTCTTTTATTGTAACTGTTGCTTTTTCATCTGCAACTATTGGAGTTGGCGTTATTGAAGTATCAGCTTGTGATTTTACCTGTACAGTATCTTTATTAGCATTTTTATTTTCTGCTATTTTGCTATTACTGTTATTGCATGATGTTAAAGAGAGGGCTGCTATTGCAATGCCTAAAATTATGTTAGTCATTTTTGAAAATGTTTAATGTATAATAAAAAAATTACAGGCACGACAAAGCCGTGCATAAATTCTTATACATTAAATCATATCTGAAAACTCTGGATTGCTACGCGTATGTCGGGGATGGGGGGATGATGCCCACGAACATAATATTTAGTGGAAGTGCTAACCTGTGAAGGATAAGAAATATTGATAGTGTAGTAAACAGGAATAAAAGCTGTTGCAAATACTGGGCTTATTAGTTTGGAAAATTGCGGAACTGCTTTATCTGTTTGTAATATTTTTAATACATTGTCATTGCAGCAATCATCTTTTTTATCATTTTCTTTATGCTTTTGTTCCTCTTCTTCGTGGTGATGCTTTGTACCGTTTGTATGAACAAGAACTGAAGCGGCTGTTTCCTCTTCTTCGTGATGGTGTGAATTAAAACCCATGTCCAAACCAATAGCACAAGCAAAACCAACAAACATATTCAGGCTAAATATGATTAGCAGAAAAGCCGCTTTAAATTGTATCTGTCTTTTTTGTTTCACTTGTGTAAACTTACGATAAATATTTTGTAGGGTTTGTTAAACCAATTTGGGCTTATTGTTCTGAGTCCGCCCTAGAGTGGTTTGAAAGTTTGTAGAGAGGTTGTGCAATCTGTCGCACCGAAGACTAGTAGCCCCTCGTGTTGGCAATTGCAGCTCTTTTGCAAGGTTCACTTTGTGCGGCGAGCTGTTAGGATTTTCGCCTTGAATGTCTTGTTACTTTAAAGTGAACAGAATTTTGTTTTAGGGTTACGTACAACAGCAAGTACCCCGCAATAAAAAAGCCCCGCTGTACAACAGCAGGACTTACTAGCCTGTTTACATACCCGAAGATCAGTAAAAGAATTGCTCTTTTACAATTTTCCCGTCTTTTACTTCGTACACGGCTATTTCATCCATTTTCATGCGCCCCATGCCTTTCATCGTCACGTCCATTCCCATGGCCAATGAAAAATGGGTTCCGGCAACTTCGGGGGTTTTGGAATACCCGCCGTGCATCTCTTCCACCATTTCTCCAAACTTTTTTCCTTTTTCCCTGATGGCTTCCAACCCTTCTGCTCTCTTTAAACCCGGTGAATGATCCGGTTCAATACTCACTGCGTCGTTCGAATACAGTTCATCCTGTATAATGTTCCATTGGCCGGTTTGGGCAAGTTCGTTAAAGCGGTTTGCAACATCCTGTGTTGTCATAAAATATAATTTTTAGATGATAAAATTGTCCGTAAAATAACGGTATTTGAGAATTGAAAAGAATTAAATAATTGTGAATACCGGAAATATTTTACAAAGGGGCAATAATATGTTTGAAAGGAAATTGAATCGTCGAGTACATAAAAAAATTACTTTTGCACCCTAGCCTTTCTAAACTAAGGGCGACAAAAGACATGAGCAAAGGACCCGTTTCCACCTACATCGAACACCACTACCGTCACTTTAACGCCGCAGCTTTGATGGATGCAGCAAAAGGTTATGTAACCCACCTGGATGAGGGTGGCAAAATGATGATTACCCTTGCGGGTGCCATGAGTACGGCCGAGCTCGGGCTTAGCCTTGCCGAAATGATCAGGCAGGATAAAGTTACCATCATCAGTTGCACCGGTGCCAACCTGGAAGAAGATATCATGAACCTGGTGGCGCATAGCCATTATAAGCGTGTGCCTAATTACCGCGATCTTAGCCCGCAGGAAGAATGGGACCTGTTAGAGAACCATTATAACCGCGTTACAGATACCTGCATACCGGAAGAAGAAGCTTTCCGCAGGTTGCAACAACACATCCATAAAATTTGGAAGGATGCCGATGATAAGGGCGAAAGATATTTTCCGCACGAGTACATGTACAAAATGTTATTGAGCGGTGTGCTGGAACAATACTACGAAATAGACCCCCGGAACAGCTGGATGCTGGCGGCAGCACAAAAAAATATTCCCATCGTTGTGCCCGGCTGGGAAGACAGTACCATGGGAAATATTTTTGCCAGCTACATCATTAAAAATGAAATGAAAGCCACCACCATGAAAAGCGGTATCGAATACATGGTGTGGCTGGCCGATTGGTACAGGAATAATTCTGCAGGTAAGGGAGTTGGTTTTTTCCAGATAGGCGGTGGCATTGCCGGCGACTTCCCCATCTGCGTGGTGCCCATGATGTACCAGGACCTTGAATGGCATGATGTACCGTTCTGGAGTTATTTCTGCCAGATCAGTGATTCAACAACTTCTTATGGTTCTTACAGCGGCGCTGTGCCCAATGAAAAAATCACTTGGGGTAAACTCGATATTCACACGCCCAAATACATAATCGAAAGTGATGCCACCATTGTGGCACCATTGGTGTTTGCATGGGTATTAGGCTGGTAATTTTAAAAACCACTGAGGGTACCAGGTTCACTACCGTTTTCTTAGTGTTGCTTATGCCCTTAGTGGTTTGGCATTTTATCTTGCGCCTGCAGCCAAAGGGATATCACGTTTAAGCATCTCATCCCTGTTCGCCATTTCCCATGCGGTATTAAATATC
This sequence comes from Chitinophagaceae bacterium, assembly GCA_043782405.1. Taxonomy (GTDB): domain Bacteria; phylum Bacteroidota; class Bacteroidia; order Chitinophagales; family Chitinophagaceae; genus Ferruginibacter. The sequence continues at coordinate 14,148 of JAYWAN010000086.1, read as the reverse complement.
ATACGGGTCCTCTTTTCATAAAGTTCCCAGCTAATTTTATCAACGGTGTCGGTTACACGATGGTAATCGGCTTTAAGCATACCATCGTAGAAGAATAAAATGGGAACGCCTTTGCGGGCAAAATTATAATGGTCGCTGCGGAAATAAATGCGGTTGGGGTCATTGGGGTCGTCGAATTTATAATCGAGTACCAGCTGCGTGTTTTTATTATTGGCGCCTTCATTGATAACAGGCAGGTCGCTGCTGAGTTTATCGTGCCCGATAACGTATACATAATTCAATGTATCGCCGGTTTGGCGTTCGGTGTCTATCCTTCCGATCATATCGGTGTTCAGGTCAACCGTGGTTTTCTCCAATGGAAAAACGGGATGATCGGTGTAGTACTCGCTGCCCCAAAGGCCTTTTTCTTCTCCACTAACGGTCATGAATACCACAGTTCTTCTTGGGCCATGCCCTTCGGCGGCGGCTTTGGCAAATGCCGTAGCCATTTCAATAACGGCGCAGGTACCGCTGCCATCATCATCGGCGCCGTAGAATATTTTTCCGTCACGCCCCCTGCCCAGGTGATCGAAGTGGCCGGTAAGGAAAACGTATTCATCTTTTTTATCGGTGCCCTCTATATAACCCAGCACATTACAGGCATTAATAACATTGCGGTACTTTGTAAAATTGAAAGCAACTTTTGTTTTCCTATCTATTGCCCATTGCTTATCGATGAGCTGGCTGGCCCTTATCATTTTTATCAGGGTATCAAAATTATTTCCAATCAATTCTTTTGCAAAAGCATGCGATAGCAGGGCATAATCTACCGACTTTACGTCAGCAGCAGCCGGCCTTGGAAAATAAACACCTGTTTTTTTACCGTTCTCAACCATTCTTTGGTTAAATGTTTCCTGTGTTGGGTTGATGATGAATACCCCCACTGCACCCTTCGCTGCTGCAGCGGCTAATTTTTTACTGGTACCCGGAAATGTCCATTCCGAACTGCGGGTTGTTCCACTGATGATATACTTACCGTCTTTCTTCGGCTCGCCTAAAAATAATACCACCACTTTTCCTTTTACATCAAGCCCGGTATAGTCACTGTATTTTGGATCATCGATACCGTATCCTGCAAAAATTATTTTCTTTCCTTTGAATTTTCCTGTTTCATTGGTATTGAGCGGAGCAATAAAATCTTTTGCAAATTCTGCTGTCTTGCCATTTATGGTTAAGGTGGTTTCCTGTAAACTATCCTGGTATAAAGGATACAATTGCTGGTATCCTTTTAATGCTGCAGCGGGTTTTAATCCCAGCGCTTTAAACTGCGATTCGATATATGCTGCGGCTTTGCGCTGTCCCTCGGTACCTGTTTCCCTTCCTTCAAATTCATCACTGGCAATAATAGTGAGGTGTTTTTTAAGATCGGCCTGGGTGATAACACCGGCGTATTTTGCGGCATCATTTGTTTGGGCAAAGACAATGTTTATACACAGTAACAGGGTAGAGAGGAGGGAAAGTTTTTTCATTGATTAATTTTATAGGGGGCAAAATAATCAAATCGTAGATACGATAAATTGATTTTATATGAGCGGTGGGACAAATTTGGGCGGCAGCGGCCAAAGCAGGGATACCTTGGCATATAAGAGGGGCTAAATGAATAAAGAAAAAGAATATGCTCTCCCTTTATCCTCGTTTTCTCTCTCGCTAATTGTTCTTATAACCTAGCAGGGTATTTTGTTAACCCGGTTCGCATGCCTTCCGCCTTCAAATGCAGTATTCATAAAAACATCCAGCATTTTTTCGGCATCGCCGTCTCGTACAAAACGTGCGGGTATACAAATGATATTGGCGTCATTGTGTTTGCGGGCCAGTTCGGCAAGTTCTTCTCCCCAGCAAATAGCAGCCCGGATGCCGGGGTGTTTGTTTGCTGTTATGGCAACACCATTTGCGCTGCCACAAAGTAAAATACCAAATGCCGCTTCACCTTTTTCTACAGCGCTTGCAACGGGATGTGCAAAATCGGGATAATCAACAGAGTCTTTATTGTAAGTACCAAAGTCTTTGAACGCAACACCTTCACCTTCTAAAAAAGAAATGAGGTCTTCTTTGCAATCGAATCCTGCGTGATCGCAGCCAATAGCGATGGGGAGTTTTAAATTGAACGGAGACATTTTTAAGAGTTAAGAGTTAAGAGTTAAGAGTTAAGAGTTAAGAGTTAAGAGTTAAGAGTTGTAATGTATGTTTATAAAGTTACAGCATAACGCCAACTCTAAAAGCTTAATTTTTTAATTGTACTAACTCCATTCCTTCTCCGCCTTCGCTTTTTGTTTATCTACCCGGGCAGTAATTCTTTCACTGATCCAGTATAACAATAAAAGGGGCAATGCTACAATGGTCTGGCTGGTCCAGTCGGGTGAGGGGGTAATCACAGCCGCTACAATTAAAATGATTACAAATGCATACTTACGGTATTTTTTTAAAAATTGCGCAGAGATGATACCGATCTTGGCGAGTACATAAGCCAGTATGGGTAATTCGAATGCGATACCACAACCTAAAATGAGGTTACTGAGTGTATCTACATAATCATTGATACTGGGTTGGTATTGTATGGCGCCCGATTTGCCGAGGGTAAAACTGGCAAGAAAATTAAATGTAAAGGGGGCCAATAAATAATATCCGAATGCAGCGCCTGCAAAAAAACAAAGCGATACCCATAATATGCTGCCCTTTGCATACTTCACTTCTTTTGGTGAAAGAGCGGGTTTTACAAAACGCCACAATTCATAGAACAGGTAAGGAAAAGCGATGATTACACCACCGATCATGGCAATGTTTAAAGCCGAGGTAAATGTGCCGTTAACTTCTGTTACAAGGAACCTGATCTTTACCGGGGGCATACAGAGGCTATTACCAAGTCCAAGCCAATGGCCAAACCTGCACAGGCTGCCATAGGTTACAAATTTTTCGCTGGAAGGGGCAAGTATGATATTATCGTACACCCAGTCGATACAGATAAAAATTGTAATGGCTGCTGCCAGCCAGGCTATCACACCACGCATCAGGTGCCAGCGCAGGGCATCGATATGATCCATAAAGGTCATCTCGCCGGCCACGGAACTATCCTTGCCGCGTAAACGCTTAAAAAAAGATTTTCTATCAGATCCTGTTGTAGCCAATGGTATAGTTTGGTTTGCAAAGGTAAAGAGTAAATACTAAGGCAGAGTGAAAACCTGGCTACCGTCAGGCAGGTTTTTACTTTTGGTCTGTTAATTTGTTGACACCTGTTTTACATTACCGGTACGTTTTAAAGCGCCCCAGCCCTGTAGTTCGCCTTTAAGTGCCCTGTTAAATGATTTGAATAAAATATAATACATCAACTGTCGGTAGATGAAGCGTTGCGGGATCATCCACAGCAGTTTTTTATAATCTTCTTTTTCATAAGCAAAAGCCAGTGCGGCACTGGCCATGTCCACCACAGAAAAAACAGCATAATACAGGATGATGTGCCCTGCGCTTGCGGGGATGATATTAAGTGATGCTGCAATTAAACTGATCACCAGCACCAGGTCGGCAAGTGGGGCAAGAAAGGGCAGTATCATCTGGAAGATGAGAATATGCGGCAATGCAATAAGCCCGAAATTTTTATACTTCGGATTAAGCACGGCATCCCGGTGTTTCCAAAAGCACTGCATTACGCCAAAACTCCACCGGAATCTTTGTTTCATGAACTGCCGCATACTTTCTGGTGCTTCTGTAAAAGAGATGGCTTCATTGCAGTTCCTTATCGTATAGCCGTTACGGTGAAGTCGCATGGTGATATCGCAGTCTTCAGCAAGGGTATCGCTGGTGAACCCGCCGGAGGCAATAACAGCTTTTTTATTGAACCCGCCAATGGCGCCGGGTACAACAGTGATGCAATCAAGGTAATCAAATGCCCTGCGGTCGAAGTTTTGCGAAGTGATGTATTCAATGCTCTGCCATTTGGTGATCATATTTATTTCGTTGCCCACTTTTACATTACCTGCAACGGCACCCACATTTTCATCGGTGAATTTTTTCATCAGCTGCGATACGGCATCGGCCCTTAATTGTGTGTCGGCATCGATACAAACCACGTATTCACCTTCGGCCTGCTGTATCCCGAAGTTGAGGGCCGATGCCTTTCCCCCGTTGGGTTTTGTACATACTTTTACTTTATCATTACCGCTGAAATCGTTGCCTACATTTACAAAAGTATTGTCCTTGCTGCCATCATCCACAAAGATCACCTGCAGGTTGCTATAGTCCTGCTGCAATAAACTTTCTATGGTCCTTACTGCATTTATTTCTTCATTGTATGCCGGAACGATAACACTTACCAATGGCGGGTTAACAGTTGTAGTAACGGAAATGGCTACCTGCTTTTTTTCTTTTGCTTTTTGCATGGCTGCCAGTATTGCCATAAAAATGATGCGGCCAATGGATAAGAAGATACCGATAAGGAATAAGGAGAAGATTATTTTACCTGCCCAGTAAACGATCTCGAGAAAAATATAATTGAATGAACTTCCCCAGTCCTGTTTAACCGGCGGCATCACATCGTCTTTTGTCTTTCCCATCAGGTCGGCTACGGTAGTGAACCTGCAGCCCTTGTCCTTAAAATATTTTATGATCCGTGGCAATGCATCTACAGTTGCCTGCCTGGTATCGCCACCGGCATCATGTAAGAGGATGATATTGCCATTGCCGGCTTCGGCGATCCTGATCGTTTTGGCAACGATGGAATCTGCATTATTATTGGGCTCCCAGTCATTGGGGTCAATACTTGCCCCAACAGTGATGTAGTTGTTTTTTTTACTCCGTGCAAGCGGTTCAATTTCGTCAAAAGTTTGCGGCTCACTATCCGCATTATATGGCGCCCTGAATAATATCGTGGAATGATTGGTGACAGCTTCTATCAGCAGCCGCGTGGCTTTCATTTCTATTTCGGCCCGCTCGGGGCTCATGGTGGCAATATTGTGGTGCGTAAACGTATGGTTGCCGATCTCGAAACCATCGCGGTAAATGCGTTTAAGCACCGGCAGGTTCTTTTCCGCTTCCAGGCCAACGATAAAAAAAGTTGCGGGTACTTTCTCCCTTTCCAGAATGTCGAGGATCTGTGGCGTGTATTCGTCACCGGGACCATCATCAAAAGTGAGTATTATCTTATGCCCCGGCCCTATTTCTGAAGTGTCTTCTCCCGACTTTTCGTAAACATAGCCCGAGGGGAGTTGTATGAATTTCTGTTCGGATATTAATTGTTCAGCGCTGTCAACCTCCATTTTTATCCTTCCTTCCTGCGGGCTTGCGAGTATATTCAGTATTTCACCGCCTTCCTGTCCTATCCATGATGGTTTTTGATTGGGGTTAATAGGAACCTGTGCAAGCAAATTAAAGTTGAAAGGATTCTTACGCAGGGATTCATTATCCAGGTCGAGGTTATAGAAACTCCAAATGCGTGGGTCTTCACTTCCCATTCGCCAAAGGGATGTTCCGGCAAGTCCGTATTCATCTGCAAAACGCATGATATTGAAAGTGGTGGCCGCATCTGTAAACCATACCACGTGTTTGATCAAAGGGCTGGAAGCATCGTATTGTTTTTCTGTATAGGTATAATGAAGGTTATAATTATCATTATCAAAATCGATAACAGCCTGCGAAGCTGTTGCACGGTCGATGGCTTCTGCATAAGTGCGGCTTGTAACTTCTGTTTCTGTTTCGCCGTCTTTATTTGTCCAGGTAGCCCAGTCATATCCATACCCTGCCAGCCCAAGGATGATTTTTTTACTGTCCATTTTTTTTGCGGCCTGGTCAAGTGCGTCTTCCACCCATTTTTGATCACAGATGGGTCCGGCACCGCTGGTATTACTGTATTGGTCGTAGGCCATCAGGATAACATAATCGTTGTATATTGATAGTTGCTCAAAATCATAATCATCATTCATTGCACTCACATCCTGCGTAACCACCAGGTGCTTTGCATGCATTGCATTGTAAAGATTTTTTTGAAAACGGGTAAGTGGTTTTGTGGATGTTTCGTTGAGTTCTTCAAAATCTACGTTGATACCCTGGCATTGATAAAATTCGAGGGTATCAATGACCTGCTGGATAAACTTCTTTTGTTTTACCGTATCATTCAGGATGGTGTGCAAGAGGTTGCCATCAAAATCAGGGGCGGGTTTCCCTTCTTTATTTTTTTTGAAGGAATTGAAATTGGTTAGCATGGGCATGATGCGGATATGCTGCTGCCGCATTTGTGCAAGCCCTGCCGAGTCGATCCTTGTCTGCAGCCTTACATTATTATCGGGGTCAATAAAGAACCATTCAGGAAATATGACATTGATCTTGTCGCCATACTTTTGCAGCGAAGGCACCGATTTACTGCCCGACCAGGGGGTATAAAATGCAGCCCGTATAAATTGTCCTGAAGTTTTATTGATGCTTTTGGATTGCCTGTTCAGGAATTCTTCCTTTTCCTTTTTTTCCAGGAAATCTTTGAAGCCCTTTATTTTTTTATTGTGGTAGGCCGATAGTTGCATGCTGTCCTTATTGCCAAAGTATTCGCCGGGCTGAACGTTGGCAGAAGGGTTTTGTGCCAATGCAATAGCCAGTGCCACTACGGCAATAACAAAAAGGGAGACGAAGAAAACAATACGTCCTGTCCATTTTACCCTTTTCCACCTGGAGGGATTGCTGGTTTGAAATATCTGGGAACCTTTATCCATATACGCCTGGTAAAGATAATTCACTTAAGGGCTATCTTATTTTTAATGGGTTGTTATTTAGGAAATACGAAGGGGATGATCTCCCGAACCGATAAACTGTACCTGCCTGGTGGCCAGGTACCTGTAAAAAAGAGAAGCCCCCGTAGAAACGGGGGCCGTTACCAAAACTAACTGCTTATGAGAAAATTGAAAATTAAAGGTTGCCTATTCTATTATTACTAACGCAAAACAGGTGCCAAAGGTTTTGCTACTGCTGTTAAGGGTTTTATAATATTAAATATTAGATGCCTTGTCCAGCCTTATTGCACATAGAACGAAAAAAAGAACTTATTATTTTAAACCCGCTACTTTTTTTTAGTTCATTTTAAGCGGCTTCATATATGACCGTGGATCATTACCAGGGTTTAATGGTAAAAAAAAGCGCCCTGTTTTTTGGGGCGCTTTAACATTTATTTGTGTAAACCTTATTTCAGGAAACCTTTTATCATGTCCATGAAACCCCCGCCACCAGATTGTTGCTGCTGATTTTGTGCCCCCCCGGCGATCTTTTTTACGATATCCATGAAACCACCACCACCGCCACCTGCGGTTTGCTGTCCGCCACCGCCGGTAAATTTGCTGATCAGGTTTTGGAAACTAAAGCCGCTATCGCCACTTGCCTGTTGATCCTGGGCAACCTGTGTACTTTGTCCGCCGGTTAGGGAGTGTAATAAATTATCTAAGGTAAAATTGCTATCGTTCGGATCATTGGTCTTATTGATCAAACCGTTCAGTACATTCGGGATAAGGTTATTGGCAACGCCGCTGGCCTGGCTACTGCCCAGTCCGAATTTACTCATTAGTTTGCTGGCAAAATGCCCGATCATCATGTTTACAATAGGATTACTTAATAAACTCTTGCTGGTTTGTGGCTGACCGGCACTGCCACCGCCGCCAAAAAGCGATAAGATACTTTGCAGACCGCCGCCTGCGACCATATTCTGTAAGCCACCTGCAACAGTATTGGTGGCTTCTGCCACTACGGCATCATTATGTTCATTGGGTACATCGGGGTTATTTACCACCGCATCCCCGGCAAGGCCTTTGACCAGATCAACTAATTTGTCAAGCATGTTTTTGTTTTTTGATTAATTGGGAAATACAAAATGAAGATAGGATAAATGTAAGTATAGATGCATTTATCAGTTTAAAATATCTTTTGGCCCTATGGGCTGATAACAAGTTCCGAAAACGACCTGAATTGCGTACCGAATGGATCATTGATGCTTACTTCACTCATTGCTGCGCCGTCATCTTCTCCGCATTCTCTGCAAACTGCAGTGCATCAATAAATTCCTGTACTTCCCCATTCAGCACTGTATCTAAATTATATACAGTGAGGCCGATACGGTGGTCGGTAACACGGCCCTGGGGATAATTATAAGTCCTGATTTTAGCGCTCCTGTCGCCGGTGCTCACCAAACTCTTACGCTTATGCGAAATGGCTTCTTCGGCCTTACGCACTTCTTCATCGTATAATTTTGTGCGCAGCATATCCATGGCTTTCTCCCTGTTGCCGAGCTGGCTGCGTTCTGTTTGGCAAACTACTACAATGCCTGTTGGCTTATGGGTGAGGAATACTTTTGTTTCCACTTTATTTACGTTTTGTCCGCCTGCGCCACCACTCCTTGCCGTTTCCATTTTTACATCACTTTCCTTCAGTTCAAAATCTATCTCTTCCGCTTCGGGCATCACGGCTACGGTGGCTGCACTGGTATGCACACGGCCGCTGCTTTCGGTGTCGGGTACACGCTGTACACGGTGCACGCCGCTTTCAAATTTAAGGGTGCCGTACACATCATCGCCCACTACTTCCACCTGTACTTCCTTATAACCGCCCACCGTACCTTCACTTTCGCTCAGCAGGGCCGTCTTCCACCCTTTCTTTTCACAGTATTTCAGGTACATACGTAAAAGGTCGCCGGCAAAAAGTGAAGCTTCATCACCGCCGGTACCTGCACGAATTTCCAGGATGGCATTCTTCTCATCATAAGGATCCTTCGGGATAAGCATATTCCTTAGCGATGCTTCCAGTTCGGCCTTTCTTGCTTCCAGTACAGGCAATTCCTGTTTTGCCATTTCCCGCATTTCTTCATCATCGCTATTCAATACTTCTTTATTGAACTCGATGTCGTCCAGTATTTTTACATACTCATTCCTGCCATTCACAATTTTTTCCAGGCTGCGGTATTCCTTGCTGGTGGCAGCAAATTTTTTGTTGTCGCTCACGATCTCCGGATTGGTGAGCGCAACACCAAGGTTATCAAATCTTCCTTTTATGGCATCCAGTTTATCTAACATGATCTGTTTTTGTAATTACTTTGATAAAATTATTGAGGGACGGTAGTTGTTGTGCAATAAAATGCAGCAGGCAGGTGTAGCTAATAAAAAAGACCGCAGGAGAAGGTTTGCATTAAATACATTTGTGAATGCAAATGTAATATAAATGGAGTATAGAAAATTTAGGGCAGACCATATTTTTACGGGGAAGGAAATACTGCCAGCCGGTAATGTATTGGTCACTGATGCAACGGGGCTGGTGGTTGGTATCATGGATATCGCCGATGCAGGAGATGGTATTGAAGTGTTGGAGGGCATGCTGAGCCCGGGTTTTATCAACTGCCATTGCCACCTGGAACTGTCTCACTTAAAAAAACATATACCTGAGCGTACAGGACTGATTGATTTTATTCTTAAAGTGGTGAACGAGCGTCATTTTGAAGAAGCAATAATTTTGCAGGCCATAGAAGAGGCAGAAAATGAAATGTGGCAGAACGGTATTGTTGCTGTTGGCGATATCTGTAACAACACATTGACCATTCCTCAAAAACTAAAGCGACGTTTGCGTTACCATAACTTTATTGAAGCCAGTGGTTTTACTCCCGCGGTTGCAGCAATGCGTTTTCAAAGGAGCGCAGATTTTTACAAATTGTACAAAGAAAACTTTCCCGCCACTACAATTGTTCCGCATGCACCTTATTCGGTTTCACCGGAGATGTTCCGTATGATCAATGACTTTCCCAATAATCAGCTCTTAACCATCCACAACCAGGAAGCCGCCGCCGAAGATGAATTATTTAAAACAGGCGGCGGCGATTTTTTACGGCTCTATAAAAAAATGGGGATTGATATTTCTTTTTTTAAGCCCGGTGGAAAAAGCAGTTTACAAACATGGTTGCCTTATTTCGATAAAAAACAATCTGTCATCCTTGTACATAATGTAACTACCTCGGCAGACGACTTGGAAAAACTACAGGCTGCAAACCACCAAGGGCAAGCCTTCTTCTGTCTTTGCCCCAATGCAAATCAATACATCACCAACACTTTACCGGATGTGGAGATGTTGATGAGTAAGAACGCAACTATTGTTTTAGGAACTGATAGCCTTGCTTCCAATCATCAATTGAGTGTACTCGAAGAAATAAGGACACTGCAACATAATTTTCCTGCGGTGGAACTGGCAACGGTTTTACAATGGGCCACCATCAATGGTGCAAGGGCTTTGCAGATGGATGATGAACTTGGAAGTTTTGAAAAAGGGAAAAGGCCCGGTGTGGTGTTGGTAGGGGCAATAAAAGATGAGCGCCTTACAACAGGCAGTTGTGCTAAAAGAATACTTTGATTTTGTTCATATAATTTATCCCAACACTTCATGCAATACCAGCAAGGTCTTCATTTGCCCGAAATCGGAAATATGCAGTGCATAATAATCTATATACTTCAATAAAAGATCCCTTCTTTGCCCCCGGTTCAGTTTAAAAACTTCCAGTTCATGCGGCTGCATCACTTTTAGCAATTGCGCAGTAAGCTGGGCTTTTTCCCCATCAATAAAATGCGGACCTGCGGGCTGGTGATCGGTAAAATTTCCTTCAGCAAGATCAAGCACGGTATTTTCTTCATCGTAATTATCTGCTATTCTGAATCCCAAAAAATGAGCAAGCTGCAATGAAATGAATAGCGCATAATTTGCAGTAACGGTCTTTCCTGCACTATCCAGTTGCATTAATGCGTCTTCATAAAAATTAAAAAGGTCGGTATTGGGTTCGGGCTGCTTTAAACATTTCTGCAGTAACTCCACCATAAAAGATGCGATACTGTTCTTGATTACACTGTGTAAAACCTCACTGTACAGGAATGCCCAGCTGAATTCTTTAATGCGCTGCATCGACCTGGCTTCGCTGTGGTATACCACCAGGTCTAAAATGGCGGCAGGTTGAAAATGATTGGCTTTGGAAGAAGATTGTTTACTGGTGCGCACCCCATTTACCATATAGGTTTGTATGCCGAATAATTCAGTAAAAATGGTAACTACCAGGCTGGTCTCACCATATTTTATACTGCGCAATACAATGCCCTTGGTCTTGTGTGTCATACCCTTTAAAATGCAATACTAGTAACAATTTTGAGTATCACGGGTAAATTAAGTTTCTTTGCAGCGCTTTTGGCTATTAGCAGGAAAATAGTTTTAATAAATCAACAGAAGATGTGGCAACAACTAGGGAAATTCGTTATTAACCGCCGGCTGCCTTTATTGGTGTTTTTGTTTGTGGCCACAGGCGTAATGGGATACTTTGCAAGCAGGGTAAAACTGAGCTATGAATTTGCGAAAGCCATACCCACGGATAATGCCAAGTACAAAGCTTATGTAGCGTTCAAAAAACAATTCGGCGACGACGGCAATGTGCTGGTAGCAGGTATTCAAACCGACCGGCTTTTTACCCCGGCTGTCTTTAATGCCTATAGCGGGCTTCACCGCCAGTTAAAAAAAGTAGCTGATGTGGAAGATGTACTGAGTGTACCCTATGCCGTTACTTTGCGTAAGGATTCGGCGGCGCAGAAACTGGCTGCACAAAGAATATTCGCTGATAGCATTACTACAGCCGAAGCGCTTGACAGTTCAGCAAAAATCTTCTTCAACCTTCCATTCTACCGCTCTTTATTGTACAATCCCGAAACAGGCGCCTGGTTAATGGGGATACGCATCAATAAAGATTCTTTGAATTCTGCCAAGCGCACACAAATAGTAGCGCAGATAACAGCAGCCGTAAAAACATTCAGTGATAAAACAAAAATTGAAGTGCATCTGAGCGGACTGCCCCTGATAAGGACCGTAGTAGCCGACAGGATACAACAGGAAATGAAGTTCTTCCTGCTGGGTTCTTTATTACTCAGCGCTTTTATATTATTACTTTTCTTTCGATCAGCGAGTACGATGTTCCTTTCTTTACTGGTAGTGATTTTTGGCGTAGTATGGAGTGTAGGGATATTGGTTTTATGCGGATATAAAATCTCTTTACTCACGGCATTGATCCCTTCCTTGGTGGTTGTGATAGGGATACCCAATTGCATCTATTTTATCAATAAGTACCATACTTCCTATATACAAAGTAGTGATCCTTCACCACGGTCAAAAAAGATAAATGCACTGGTGGATATGGTAAGCAAGATGGGCGTGGTAACACTTTTTTGCAATATCACTGCAGCTATTGGCTTTGCGGTTTTTGCACTTACCAAGAGTGCTATCCTTAAAGAGTTTGGCGTGGTGGCGGGTATCAGCATCATGGTGATATTCTTTATTTCTTTTATTTTATTGCCTTCTGCATTGAGTTATCTGCCTTCGCCGACGAAAGCGCAGACAAAATATTTAAACAACCGCTGGGTAACCAATTTCCTCCTGCGTATTGAGAAATGGGTGCTGCACCATAAAAAAATTGTTTACGGTTCAACCACCTGTATACTCGCCTTTGCCATTGCCGGCATCTTTCAATTGAAAACAGTTGCATTTATTGTAGACGACCTGCCCAAAACGGATAAGATCTATACCGACCTTAAATTTTTTGAAAAGAATTTCAAGGGTATCATGCCTTTGGAAATTGTTATTGATACCAAAAAGGCAAATGGTTTGCGCCGCCCCGGGGTTTTTGAAAGAATTGATTCGCTTTCACAATATATCAGCGCCTTACCCGAAACGAACCGGCCACTGAGCCTTTCCGAAGGGTTTAAATTCTTTTACCAGGCATTTTCCGAGGGTGATTCTTCAGCCTATGTATTCCCCAATGAAAAAGTTGTTGAGGAATTAATGCGGAAATTGAAACCGGGAACAGATAGTATGTCCAAAGACAACCTTTCTAAAATGTTGCTGAGTTTTATGGATTCGGGCAGGCAACGCACCCGCATCAGCATCAGTATGGCAGATATCGGCACAAAGCGCTTACCCCTGTTGCTCGACAGCATCAACCAGCGGGCCGGCCGTTTATTTGATACCGCCCATTATAGTGTAGAACTAACGGGTACCAGTATAACTTTTTTGGAGGGCAGCCGCTTCATCGTTAACGGTTTGAAAGAAAGTGTTTTCTGGGCCTTTTTATTGATCGCACTTTGTATGTTGTACCTGTTCAGGTCGGTGCGTATCCTGCTTTGTTCATTGATACCCAATCTTATTCCGCTGGTCATTACCGCGGGTATCATGGGATGGCTGGGCGTTCCGCTGAAACCCTCTACTGTATTGGTTTTTAGCGTGGCGTTGGGTATTGCCATAGATATTACCATCCGGTTCCTGGTGAATTATAAACAGGAGTTGCCGGCGTATAATAGCCGGGTAATTGATACCGTATGTGCCACCATTAAAAATACCGGCCTAAGCATTGTATATACCTCATTGGTTTTAACCGCCGGTTTTATCATTTTTTGCTGGAGTGGTTTTGGGGGTACCAAGGCCCTTGGATGGCTAACTTCGGTGACCCTTTTGGTGGCCACTTTAACCAATCTGGTATTGTTACCGGTTTTATTGTTATTGCTTAGCCCCAAAAAGGGCAAAAACCAGGAATAAATTAAGAGGGAATACCGAAAATAGTTTCCGGAATCTGAAAAAACTCCCTTTCCTTGGCTGCCAGCCACTATAAAGGTCGTTTATCCGGACAAAAGCAGCTAAAAACATAATAAACTTGTCAAAGTATTTGACAATTACGAGGAATGTGATTTATATTTGTCAACATAAACTACTATGCAAATGAGAAAATTGATTTTAATCTTATCAGCAGTATTTGTATTTGTACTAAATGCAACTGCCCAGGACCGTACTATCAGTGGTAGGGTTACTAACGATAAAGGAGCCCCGCTTGAAGGTGTTTCTGTTACCAGCGCAAATGGTAAACAAGGTACCCAGACCGACAAAGACGGTAAATTCAGTCTAACCGTTCCAGCCACTGTTAAAAGTATCAATTTTTCATATGTGAATTTTGAGAACTTAAGCCGGGTGATCGGTAAGATTACAGTATTGAACGTGTCGCTTAAGCCTGTTGATACAAAACTTGAAGAAGTGGTGGTAGTGGGTTATGGTACCCAACAGAAAAAGGCGTTTACCGGTTCTGCTTCCAAAGTT
>JAYWAN010000085.1:0-5642 GCA_043782405.1 Chitinophagaceae bacterium | reverse complement strand
CAGCAACTCTATCGCAACGCACAATACCACCAAAAATATTAATTAAAATCGCCTTTACATTGGGATCTTTCATAATAATACGGAAACCTGCTTCTACTGTTTGAGCATTTGCAGTACCGCCTACATCCAAGAAATTCGCAGGTTCGCCGCCGCTGAGTTTGATCATGTCCATTGTAGCCATGGCAAGGCCCGCACCATTCACCATGCAACCCACATTGCCATCGAGTTTTACAAAATTCAGGTTGTATTGCCCTGCTTCCACTTCGGTGGGGTCTTCTTCACTCACATCCCTTAACGATGCAATATCTGCATGACGCATCAGGGCATTGTCATCCACATTCATTTTACAATCCACTGCAATTATCTTTTCATCACTTGTCTTAAACAGCGGGTTTATTTCCAGCATACCGCAATCAAGCCCTACATAAGCATTGTAAAGATTGGTGACAAACTTTACGCAGTTCTTAAATGCTTCACCACTTAATCCCAGGTTAAAAGCGATCTTCCTTGCCTGGAAAGCCTGTAACAGCCCACCGGGGTAAACCCATTCTTTAAAAATTTTATCGGGCGTATCATGCGCAACATCTTCAATATTCATTCCGCCTTCGGTACTGTACATTATTACGTTCTGTCCTTTGCTGCGATCCAGTAAAATGGACAAGTAAAATTCTTTCACAGGATTTGGCCCATCATAATATACGTCCTGCGCCACCAATACTTTATTCACCACTTTACCGGCAGGCCCGGTTTGAATGGTCACCAATGTACCGCCTAAAATATTCTGTGCAATTTGTTTTACATCTTCTGCAGTTTTACCAACAGCCACACCACGCTGTTCGGTGCCCGCAATTTTTCCCTTCCCCCTTCCGCCCGCATGAATCTGCGCTTTCACCACGGCAAACTTGCTGCCATACTGGGTATGTATTTGTTTGTACGCTTCTTCGGCTGCACCCGGAGTATTGCAGGCAATGCCTTCCTGCACAGGAACATTGTATTTTTTCAATAATTCTTTGGCCTGGTATTCATGAAGGTTCATAAAGAAAAATATTTTGGCGAAGATAATTAAAAACAGTTTATGGCCGTGGTTTTTAGTTGATGGTTCGGGCAGTTGGCTATTTTTTGTAATTTCAGCAATGCTCAAGAACGGCCTCATCCTATTACTCATTTTATTTACCTCCTGTAAAACTTCAAGGCAGTTGATTTTACCGGAAAGAAAACCCGAAGCCATTGGGGGCAATGCTTTCTACAAAATAATCGCCACGATGAAATGGAATGAAAGAGATTCCCTCGTCATCAATGAACTCTTAAGCGGTAATATGCCAAAATTTTTACAACAGCTGGTTCCTATCCATGTTATTTTAAAAGATTCCGCCGGGGACATCATTCATGCCACTTATTTTGTAACTCCCGATTATTTGAGCATTGGCAGCAATAATGATTTTGCCCGCATGCCCATGACGCCAATGGCCGCACAACGGATCGCCGACAGCCTGAATTGTTTCCTGCCCACCCGCAAAATGGTGAATGATATTTATGTGCAGGCTAAAATAAAATTGGAGCCGCTGCCCATGTTTGCTTACCGCGATAGTGCCGTAACTTTTTATCAGCACCATTTAATGATAGAAGGGCAGCGCAAGGGCCGGCACGGACTTATTGCGGGGGTAAAAAAAGATGTGGTCATCTCCTCAAAAATAAGCAGCGATCCCAAACTCAACCGGGTAGCTATTTATGGCTGGCATAAGTTGGATGGTAACCCTATACAACCTCTTTATACCGGCCATGTAAACTGGTACGTTGATTATAGTCATGGTATCCGCCTGGTTTACCGTACGGTTATGGTAAACGGGAAAAAATATGATTATACCGAAGTATTGCAAAATGAAAAATTAAGAAAATTATTATGCGATGAAGAGAGTTGTAACTTTTATCATTATTGAACACTGATCCGTTAATTGCAGATCCGTTAATACGGATTAATGCATTAAGCTTTCACCTTTTTCTAACGTATCTTATCTTACCTTTGCGCTACCAAAAACAACGATAAGATTTATGCTATCAAAAATCAATGAAGCTGTTTCGTTTATTAAAAACAGCTATGCAATTCAACCAACCGTGGGTATTGTTTTAGGCAGTGGCCTGGGAAGTTTTACAAAAGAGATAAATATAGAAAAGGAAATCCCTTACAGTGATATCCCACATTTCCCGATTAGCACTGTGGAAGGCCATAGTGGTAAACTGATCTTTGGTGAACTTGCCGGCAAAAAAATTGTTGCCATGGCGGGCCGTTTTCATTTTTATGAAGGATATACTGCACAGGAAACGGTTTTCCCAATAAGGGTGATGAAATTCCTGGGCATCCAAACCTTATTATTGAGCAATGCAGCAGGTGCCGTTAACCCCGATTTTCATGTGGGCGACCTGATGATCATCACCGATCATATCAGCCAGTTAACCCCCAATCCATTAGTTGGTAAAAATTATAAGGAACTGGGTCCACGCTTTCCGGATATGAGCGAACCCTATAAAAAGCAACTCATCGGTAAAATGCGGGCGATTGCCGCAGAAAAAAATATCAAATTGCGGGAAGGGGTTTATGTGGCAGTTACAGGGCCCACTTTTGAAACAAGGGCCGAATATAAAATGATCCATGCCATGGGTGGCGATGCAGTGGGCATGAGCACTGTGCAGGAATGTATAACGGCAGTGCATATGGGCTTACCGGTATTTGCCATGAGTGTGATCACCGATGTAGGCATACGCGAAGAAGAAAATGTGATCACCCATGAAGAAGTGCTGGAAGCGGCCAAAGCTGCAGAACCGAATTTTGCTGCCCTGTTTTGTGAACTGGTCAGCCAGTTATAATTCTTAACCTATCATTCGAGGAATACATAAGAAAATAATGAAGCATATTTTTATCGTATGGATAACAATTCTTGCCGCTCAGTTTTCCTATGCACAGTCGACTAATGACCCGATAAGGGCCATTGGCAACCGGGTTACAGGTATCGGTGGCAATACAGGTAAAAAAGATACGCTCGGTTTTGTACACCGCGACGACCGTAAAGATTCCATTTCCATCTCTTATAAATACCTCGATTCTATCCGCAGTACTCCGCTTGATTCTTCCATCAATGATTTTGATAAATATTTTTCGGTGCCATCCACTTTCCAATCACTCGGCAACCACGGGGCAGCAGGTTATTCATTGATCTATGCACCCAATGCAAGACCGGGATGGGATGCAGGCCATCATGCGTTTGATGCTTACCGATTTACATTGGAAGAAACAAAATTTTACAAGACCAACAGGCCTTATTCACAGCTCAGTTACCAGCTGGCATCGGGCAAGGAGCAGATGATAAAAGCCTTTCACACACAAAATCCCCGGCCTAACTGGAATTTCGGTTTCGATTACCGCCTCATCAGCGCACCCGGATTTTTTGTAACACAGAACACCAACCACAAGAGCTACCGCCTCTTCAGTAATTACCAGGGCAAAAGAAAAAGATACGCTGCTTACTTTGTATTGATGGGCAACACCATAAAGAATTCGGAGAATGGAGGTATCCGGGCAGATTCTCTCCTGGCCGACCCCAATAAAAAAAAGCGTTTCACCATCCCCGTTAACCTGGGCGGCGCCAACCTCTTTGAACCCAATCCCTTTAATGCATCCGTAAACACAGGGAATATCTATAAGGATTTTACTTTGTTCATTCGGCAGTCATATGATATCGGAAAAAAAGATTCTGTCGCGATCAACGATTCCACTACGGAATACCTGTTCTATCCCAAACTCCGACTGCAGCACAGTTTCACCTACAGCACTTATAGCTATCTGTACAAAGACAATAATATCGATACCACAGACTCGGTGATCTATCATGTTTGGTATGATACTGCTTTGGTAAATAAAGCCGCTGGTTTTCTTATGCAGGAAAAATGGACCGTCATGAGCAATGATTTTTCACTTTTGCAATTTCCCGAAACAAAGAACCCGGCACAGTTCTTACTGGCGGGTGTAAGGATAGAAAATATAAAAGGAGAATTAAAAGGGGGTACTAAAAATTTTTATAACCTGGTAGTACATGGCGAGTACCGCAATAAGACAAGGAATAAATTGTGGGATGTATTGGCAAAGGGTGAATTTTACCTCAATGGCTTTAATAGTGGTGATTATAGTGCCTATGCAACTATTGGAAGATATATTGACAAAAGATTTGGTGAAGTGCGCCTGTTCTTTAAGAATGTTAACCGTACGCCGTCGTTTATCTATGATAACCTCTCTTCTTTCAATTTCGGTAACAGCAGTTTAACCAAAAAAGAAAATATCATTTCATTTGGTGCAGAAGCGAATAACCAGTTCATCAACCTGTCTTTCAAAGACCATATTATTACCAACCTGGCTTATTTCAGTGACTACCATCATACTGCACAAAGCACAAAACTGATTAATCTGTTGCAGTTGTCTGCTTCAAAGAAAATAAAACTCACCAAAAGGATCAACTGGTATGCCGAAGCTGTTGCGCAGCAAACAGACGGAAGCGCACCGGTAAAAGTACCCTTATTGTTTACCCGCAACCGTTTTGCTTTTGAAGGGGTATATTATAAGAACCTTAATTTAAGTACCGGCCTGGAGATCCGTTATTACACGCCTTATAAGGCTTACAATTATTCACCGGTAGAGGGGCAGTTTATGCCGCAGGATACTTTCAAATTAAAGAACCTTCCTGATATCAGCGCTTTCTTTGACTTTCGCATAAAGTCATTTACGGCTTATGTGCGTGCCGAAAACCTGAATACGGTAAGCTTTGCCAATGGTTTTGGATTCACGCATAATAATTTTGCTGCGCCTCATTACCCAACCCCCGGGCTCATGATTAGGTTCGGGATACAGTGGGGGTTTGTTAATTAGTCAATACAGTTTAAGATCTGGAATATCATTGCCCATCCCTACAATGTTAATCATATCCTATTTCACATTTTTGGCTACTGGTTATGGAAAATTTCACTAATTTTACACTATAAATGAAAAAGGCTTTCTTAGCTATATTGACCATGTTGTATATGACCGTCTCTTCGGGGATAGCCATGGAGATCCATTATTGCATGGGCAAAAAAGCTGGTGTTGATTTCTATGGCACCGCCAATGATAAATGCGGCAGGTGTGGTATGAAGGAAAAGAAGACCGGCTGCTGCCATGATGAACATAAGTTCTATAAGTTAAGCGATTCGCATAAAAATGTTTCCAATGATATCAGTTTTACTGCCGGCGAAATTGCGGTAGTTAGGGAATATCCCCTCTATAACTGGCAACTGCCTGCAGATGGGGCTACTGTTGCAGTCGATAATCATTCTCCACCCGGAGATACAGAGCCTTCTGCCTGTATCATGAACTGCGTTTTCAGGCTATAAGATTTTAAATGAAGTTTTTGCCGGCAACCGAATTGCCGGTATAGTGCTATATGCACCCGTAATTAATTATTTCAATTAAAATTTATAAAGATGAAAACGCTTAATATTTATGCTGCAGTTTTGTTCAGCATCTTCGCCATTAATTTTTCTTTTGCACAAACAGCCGTAAAAAAAGAGACCATCAAGGTATGGGGCAATTGCGGTATGTGTAAAAAAGTGATCGAAAAAGC
>JAYWAN010000084.1:0-2133 GCA_043782405.1 Chitinophagaceae bacterium | reverse complement strand
GTTGTCTTATCATCCTTCCATTCGCTGATCTTTATTTTATCTTTATAAAATGCATTGGCATAAGGATCTTTCAAAATGCATTTTACCTGCCGGTTGATAACGCCTTTTATCAGCTCCTGCAAATTTTTATCTTCCTTCATCAAGGGCAGGTAAGGCCAAACCTGGGCAGATGAATCCCGTAGCCACATGGCATCAATATCGCCGGTAATAACAAAGGTATCGGGCTTGCCGTTGATGATCTCAAAATCAACCGTAGTATCCAATGTATTGGGGAAACAGTTTTCAAACAGCCAGGCAATTTCTTTGTTACCAATGTTCTTTTTTATTTCAGCAATCAGTTTTTCAACAGCGGGACTTTCAAATTTTCGTTGATGTTCCGGCCTTCTTACTAAAGGAAAATCAGCTTGCCATTTTGCAAATGAATATTTACTGATTAAAATACCTGCAGTGGCAAGCGAAGATTGCTGAATGAATTTTTTTCGGTTCATACCGTTAAGATAAAAAGAAAATGCATCCCGTAAGAGATGCACCTGTATAATTATTTTCCGCCGGGATTATTCTACGTTAACTTGCTTTTTTATTACAGAACCTTCAAAAGCCTGCATCAAAAATTTCCGTTCCTTTAAAAGATATCCATTGCCATGTTCGCAAAAATGTACTTTTAAATTTTCGATACTGATGGGGTTACCATCCGGTATGTCTGCGATATTGGAATGCATGATATCGTGCCCGTCAACAATCATCACCAAACCGCTGCCAATGCCTTCCATTCTGTTGCCATTGGTGATTATCATGCCGGTATCTTCGCCCAAACCAATACCAATACAGGATGGGTTGGCCGCAACCGCCTGGGCAAGCCTGGCAAAACGGCCACGTTTTTCAAAATGCGAATCAAAAATTACATCATCCATAAAACCAAGGCCGGTAGTTATTTTTACTTCGCCTTTTAAATGTGCACGGGTGGCATTGCCTTCATATATCATGGTATTGCTCATGGCCATAGCACCAGCCGACGTACCTGCCACAACAAAATGAGGTTCAATTTGGTAACGCTCCAGTAAACGCTCTAAAAATATAGTGCCACCAAACGTGCTGCTCAGCCGCAACTGGTTGCCGCCGCTAAACATCACCACATCACAGGTGGTAATGCGCTCCAGGTATTCCACATTGGCAGTATCAACCCGGTTACGGATATGCATTACACCAATATTGGTGCAGCCAATTTTTCCAAAAGCATTCAGGTAATTGTCGCCCACTTCATAAGGGATCATACTGGCAGTAGTAATTACTTCGATACGGCACTCGGGGCCGCCGGCTTCTTCAACAATCCGGGACAAGATGCCCAGTTCAAAAAAATTGAGGTTATTGCGTTGGAATTTCCCGGTCTCTAAATCAGTTCCTTTATCTTCTGCTCCTCCAATCGCAATCAGTTTTCCTTTAGCAAATTGCATGCATCATTTTTATGATTAACGCAAAAATAAGGGAATTCGTGTTTGTTTATGGTTTAGTTGTTGTTAACGGATGTTGATAACGTAGGAATTCCGCCTGTGGAGAATTTTTTGAACAAGCCACAGGCGTGTTCCCACCACAGGCGTGTTCCTACATTTTTGCAAATGCAGTTATTCCTTCCACCAGACTGTCTAAATTTTTGGTACTGGTATACACATTGGGGGTAATTCGTACACCGCTTATGTTTTCCCAAACAATACCCACCGTATGAATTTTATGATTTTCCCATAAAAAACTATCGAGTTCAGCAGGCTTTTTGCCCTCTACGCTTACCAGGCCAATGGCGCAACCAAATTCTTTTTTAAAAGAGGTGTGTAATTTTACTTTGGGCAGGTCTTTCACCTTGTCCATCCAGTAATTCTTCAGGTATAATAACCTTTCTTCTTTACGCTTTGCACCGATCATATCATAAAAATCAATGGCTTTGTCAATGGCTTCTTCAATAAAAAACGGCCTTGTACCCAAATGTTCAAACTTGCGGATATTATCATCTTCCTTTTCGCTGGCACCGCCAAATAATGGCCAGGTACTTTTTATTTTGTCTTTACGCACATACAGAAAGCCCGTACCTACAGGAGCGCTCAGCCATTTGTGCAAACTGGTTCCAAAATAATCGCAGTTAAG
>JAYWAN010000083.1:0-15059 GCA_043782405.1 Chitinophagaceae bacterium | reverse complement strand
GTGCTGCTCCTTGCGGATCGGTAACTTCTGGTGCTGCAACGCTTACTGTTAATCCATTACCAACAGTAGCGATCACGGCTAATCCAAGGAAACTGTGGCCAGGTTTGAGAACGACCATCACGTCTACCTCAACTCCTACTGCAGCTACTTATACCTGGTCAAGGAATGGTACTACATTAACTGCTTTAAGTGCAGGTATCATATCTGGTATCAATACAGGATCGCTTCTTATCGATGTTGATGGTTTGGGTGACTACAGGTTAAGGGTTACTGATGTTAACGGTTGTACCAACAACTCCAACATTTTAACCATTTCCGATTCTACTTCAGGACATGTATTCATCTATCCTAATCCTAACAGCGGCCGATTCCAGGTTAGGTACGACCCAATGCTTAATAACATACTGCCACGCGGCATCAATGTTTACAATGGAACAGGACAAAGGATCGCAACACTTTCCTACACATTGGGATTGCCTTATGCAAGGATGGATGTTGACCTTAGGACCTATGGTGCAGGCGTTTACTGGATAGAAGTTGTAGATGTAAATCAGGAGCGTTTAGCAATGGGAAGAGTAGAAGTTTTAAGATAGAATTCTAGCGATTTATAAGTTTTAAATCCCCCGATAATTATCGGGGGATTTTTTTGTGCGGAATGCTACCGGTGCATAGATCAGGTACGGGCATGTTGGACATATTAGTCGTGGCAATAGCTTTAATAATTATGTGATCGTCCAGTGGAATATCATTCTCATTTATCACAGACAGATCGATCGTAAAGAAATTCACCCCTAGCCTCCAGAACTAATTTCGGGCTTGATTTATACAATGCTAAACCTGATTTATTAACTGCGTCGCTGGGCAAGAGAGATTTGCCGTTATGAATAGAATCCGTTGGGCAATAGAGTACCAGTGCCGGAAGAATTCTTATTTATCAATAATTTTTTTTTCCGAAGGGCTGTAAATTATTATAGAAATTAAACCAACTACCCCTGGGTATGAAAACGTAACTAACCGAACTATTATAATAATATCCCTCTCTGTTCCGTCCTGGCGGGTTAGGGAATTGCGAAAACTTTCGAATAGTTATGACAATAAAAATATTGAAATAGATATTTGGAGGATTGCTAATAAAAACCGTGAGGATGGAAAGGCGGAAGGTTTCAATTTACAATCGAAAACATATTATCAACTTCCCTTCTTCCTGGTAAATAGGATTATTGTTGGAGACAGTTTCTTATTATTTATATCCAGATTGTTTGGGATTATTGTATCCTTCTTAGTTTAGGCCGCTGATTTTGATTGCGGATACGTTCCAGCAACTTATGCTTAAATTCTCCATCTATCTTGTAGAAACGTTCGCAACGTTTTGGTCCCAGTATCCGGTTGAAATTATCCTGGTACCTTTTTTTGATATTTAAAATGGTTTGTTGTTTTTCCAATTCGGGCAGGCTTGTTTTAACGGCTTTTACCTCAGCTTCAAACTGTGTATGTATCGGCCAGAATTTTTCCGCTTCCGCCGGATTCAGTTCCAGTTGCTGGCTTATATAAGCAACATAAAGTGCTTTAATCTTTTCCTGTCGCTTGGCTTCATCACCAGGTTGATCATCCTGCGCTTTTGCAACAGATACACTGCCGAGTAAGAGGGTGAATATGACTAAATATTTTTTCATGATTAGGGTTAATTTTTTAAAGCATCTGTATTAATATTATCAAGGTATTTATCAAGGGCTTTATCATCCGAAAGATAATCTGCCGGGCTGGGCAATTCATTTTCATCAACAGTTTTATTGGCTAAGGCTTGCGCATCCACGCTTTCGCCATTGGCTTCCAGGTATTTGATAATATCCTCATCGGATACTTTTGCAAATTCCTGGTCAAAACTATGTTCCTTATTAATTTGCAGCCCGTTCAAAACCGCTGCATCCAATTTAACCGAAGCAGGTTGGGTAAGTTTAAAAACACCCAACATTGTTACACCTGTAAAAACAGCAGCGATTGCGTATTTTATAAAAGCACTCCTGCGACTGTGCATTACCACCAGTTTAGCAGAATGTGGTTTAACCTTATTCACTATCTCACTGGCCAGGTCGTTGAAGTATCCATTGGGTACTTCAAATACATTTTCATTTTGAATGCTGTACAACATGGGAGATAATCCCTTTAGTTCAGCCTCGGTTGTTTCATCCTGTTTTGCCTTTATCCTGCTCAAAATATTATCGGCAAGGTTATCAAAATAGCCAGCAGGTACAGTTGAACCATTTTCTTTTGAAAGACGATCCAATATCCCTGGCTCTTCTTCTTTAACGAGTATCAGCATACGTTGGGGCAACCCCTCAAAATAGCCTTGTGGAATGGTAAAAACATTCAGTTTCTCTAATTCATATATTAAAGGGCTGATGGCTTTTAATTCGATTAATATGTCTGTCTTGTTTTCCATTACCTGTTTAAGACCTTACTTGATACCAAAAGTTTAATGATTCAGTATAAAATCCTCTATTTTTTTAACTGCGTGATGATAACTGGCTTTAAGTGCCCCCTCGCTGGTTTCCAAAACTTTGCTCATTTTCTCGTAGGGCATCTCATCATAATACCGTAAATTAAATACAACTCTTTGCTTTTCAGGCAGCTGCTGTATAGCCACCTGTAATTTCCACTCCAACTTATTGGCATCAAAATGTTTGTCGGCCTTAAGCCGGTTACTTAGTCCGGATTCCACATCACTCAGGGATACGGAGGATCTTTTTTTCAGCTGCTCTATGAAGCTCAGGCTTTCATTGGTAGCAATGCGGTAAAGCCAGGTATATAGCTGACTGTCTTCCCTGAAATTCTCCAATCCATTCCAAACTTTAATGAACATGTTCTGCAGTACATCATTGGCGTCCTCATGTTCAACCACCATACGTCGTATATGCCAGTACAATTTTTCCTGGTATTTTTTTATAATACGGGTATAGCCGGCTTCTTTTGTTGCCGGTTCACGGAACTGGTTTAATAGTTCTTTATCATCTAAATGTTCGGTCATATAAGGTTACTGAGCAGTAAAAATAAAAACCAATCCTACTGTTTCGCTTTGCAAATTTAACCATATCTGGTTAAAGGCGCATTTAAGCTGCGAAGCTCAGGTAAGATTGGCTTTTGTAGTGAAAGTTTAATTATTTTATTTTCTGGAGATCACTTTTTCTGCGGCTGCAACAATATCCGGTGCATCAAGCCCGTATTTCTTGAGCAGGTCCATCGGTTTGCCACTTTCGCCAAAAGTATCTTTTGTGCCTACATACTCAATGGGTACAGGGTAATTACGGGTAGCTAACTGTGCAATAGAGTCCCCCAGTCCTCCAATTATATTGTGCTCTTCGGCAGTAACAGCGCATTTTGTTTTTTTGAGGGAAGTTATCACTGCGGCTTCATCCAGCGGTTTGATCGTGTGGATATTGATCACTTCAACACTTATTCCTTTTTCTTCCAGTATTTTTCCGGCTTCAATGGCTTTCCATACCAAGTGCCCGCAGGCAAAAATGCTAATATCTGTGCCCGAAGAAATTTGTTGGGCCTTCCCAATCACAAAATCAGCTTCACTGGTAAAAATGGGCCATACAGGGCGGCCAAAACGAAGATAAACGGGACCCTGGTAATCGGCAATTGCCATTGTAGCAGCCTTGGTTTGGTTATAATCAGCAGGTACAATGACGGTCATACCCGGTAACATTTTCATGAGGCCAATATCTTCAAGTATCTGGTGGGTTGCGCCATCTTCTCCCAACGTAAGACCTGCGTGTGATGCACATATCTTCACATTTTTTCCGCTGTAAGCAATGCTCTGGCGTATCTGATCGTATACCCTTCCTGTTGAAAAATTTGCAAAGGTTGTGGTATAGGGAATTTTACCACCAATAGTAAGTCCTGCTGCTATTCCCATCATATTGGCTTCGGCAATACCGCATTGGATGAAACGTTCGGGAAACTCTTTTATAAAACCATTCAGTTTTAAAGAGCCTGCCAGGTCGGCTGTAAGTGCAACTATATTCGAATTTTTACGGGCTGCTTCCAAAATGCCATCACCAAAACCGCTACGGGTATCTTTGTTACCGGTAACCTGAATTTCATTGAGCATAATAATAGGATTATTTATTTAGCTAAAGATGCCGCAAAGTAAAAGAAAGATTTGATTGAAGCGCAGCAGAAAGTGAAAAGTTGCTCACAATGTTTTCAAACCGGCTCAATGGGGGCTTAATTGGATATCTCAGAAGCAGTGTAGTATTTCAATCCCAGTTTATCAATATAGGCAAACATTTTAAGTAAGCGGGCTTTAGTAACACTGAGGTCTACGTTCATATTGATATTATGGGCTACAAATATGGCGCAGGCCCTGTTTTCCCAGGCAGATCTTATTACCTTTAATATTGCTTCGTCGGTGCGTTTACTGCTTTTGTCAATACCTAAACCGTATAAAACATCATTTTTTTCTGTAGGTGCCAGACTTTTGCTATAGTCGTTGGTACCGTTAAGGGCTCGCACACTTTTGAAATGGCGTTTCAGCATTTTATCAAACAGCCCATTATGGGCACCCATTGGATAGGCAAAAGTGATGGGATAAAATCCATCACGATTCATTAATTTTAACCCGTCTTCAATTTCATATTTCATACATTCTTCCACACTATGTTTTTGCTTATAAACATAGTCCATCATATTGTAATGATTGGTACCATGAAATGCAATTTCGTGTCCGTGGCTTTGAATAATAGCTAACTTATTTTTTTGTTCGGGAGTAAAGCGGTTGTATTTGCAGATATAGAAAGTAGCCCTCACGCCAGCTGAGTCCAGCAGGGGAAGGTAAGTATACCAATTATCAATCCTGTCATCGTCAAAAGTCATTACAATACCGGGGTCCTGCAATTGCCCGTGTTTTTCAAATTTTTTACAGCCTGTAAAAAACAATACAATCACCAAAAGTGTAATGAAATTCCCCGCAAACTTGTTTGCCATAATTACAATAATTCTTGTTGAGCATTAAATCCGGCAATCGAAAGGAATTGGTATTATTGGGGAAACGCAAAGATAATAGAAAAATTAATTCAAACCAGCATTTTGATTGGTAAAAAGGTTTTCATCGGCTTTTAACTTCAATTCCCATTTCCAGGCGGTAATTAGCATATCAGTAAGGCTATATTGGGGTATCCACCCCAGGCTGATTTTAGCCTTATCATTATTGGCAAAAATAGCGGTAACATCACCGGCACGCCTGGGTCCAAGGCGGTATTTAAGTTTTACACCACTTGCTTTTTCAAATTCTTTAATTACTTCCAATACAGAATATCCGGTACCCGTGCCAAGGTTAAAGATATCGCAGTTAGTCTTTTGTTTTTGGGCAAGCAGGTAGTTAAGTGCAAGCGTATGTGCGTGTGCGATATCACAAACATGAATATAGTCCCTTATACAACTACCGTCCTTTGTTGGATAATCACTACCCATTACCTGCATCACCGGTAATTTACCAATGGCCGTTTGGGTTATTGCCGGCACAAGGTTTGATGGTTTGCCCATTGGCAATTCGCCAATATGTGCCGATGGATGTGCGCCAACGGGATTAAAATACCGGAGTAAAATGGCCTGCATATCACTGCACTTGACTGCTTCGGCTACAATCTGCTCGCACATTTGTTTGGTAAAACCATAGGGAGATACTGCTGGTTTTTGTGGTGTTTCTTCGGTAACGGGTATTTCATCAGGATTACCATAAACAGTACAGGAAGAAGAAAAAACAAAATTTGCAATATTGAATTCATCTGCACATTTTAAAATATTGATAAGGGAGTTAAGATTATTCTCGAAGTAAAGCAATGGTTTTTCAACAGACTCACCTACGGATTTGTAGGCAGCAAAATGAATAATACCGGTGATGTCGGGATTTTCCTGAAAAATGGCATAGGTATCATCGTAGATACAAAGATCGACCTTATAGTTTTTTATCGTCTTACCGGTTATCTTTTCCACGCCTGCCAGTATACCATCATTGCTACGGGAATTATTGTCGGCAGATACCACGTCGAACCCGTTTTCAATAAGGTCAACAATGGTATGAGCGCCAATATAGCCACATCCCCCGGTAACTAATATTTTGTTCATGATACAAAGAAAACGAAAAATCACTCATAACAACGAAGTGATTTAGAAATGGCTTATCACTTTTTACATGAATAAACGCAGTAAAAAATAAATGCCTGCAGCAACTAAACCGCTTACGGGAATAGTAAGTACCCAGGCCCACAAAAGGTTTACGGTAACGCCCCAACGAACAGCAGATAAACGCTTAGTAGCTCCAACTCCAATGATAGATCCTGTAATGGTATGCGTGGTGCTTACAGGTATTTTAAGTGCTTCGGTAACAAATAAGGTAATGGCACCGGCTGTTTCGGCAGCCACGCCTTCAAAAGGAGTTACCTTGGTAATACGTGTTCCCATGGTTTTCACAATTTTCCATCCGCCACTCATTGTTCCCAGGGCAATGGCTGAATAACAGGCGATGGGCACCCACCAAACCATATGATCCAGGCTGTACATGGCTGGGTCATAAGCGATCAATGCGGCCATGATAATACCCATTACTTTTTGTGCATCATTTCCGCCATGACCAATACTGAATGCCGCTGATGAAACAAGTTGCAGTCTTTTAAACCATGCATTGGCGCGTGCAGCATTCAACCTGTTTAAAAACAGTGTAAAACTGGCCATGATCAATAAAATAGACGCCAGTAGTATCCATTTAAAATTGCTGGGAGTAAATATTACCCTTAAGGCATAAGCATCAAAATGCGTTTTTAATTTGGCCGGATCAAATTCGAGTATCCTGTATAAAAAAATGCCCACCACAATAAACATCGTAAAAGCGATGATTTTGGGCATCAGCCCTTTTTTAAAGGAATGAATGAACCATAATGAAATAATAAAAGCGATGATCATACCAATTACCGGCGCAAGAAAGATAAAGGCGATGGTTTTTAATACCGGGTCGGAATTAATACTGCTAAACCCACCAAATGCAATGGCTGCACCGGCGAAACCACCGATGAGGGCATGTGAGGAAGAAGACGGGATACCAAACCACCAGGTAAACAGGTTCCAGAAAATGGCTGCTGAAAGCCCGGCTAGTATAACGATCATCATATCGTGACCATGAATTACGTTTGTCTTCACTGTTTTAGCAATCGTATTGGCAACGCCATGATCTTTAAAAATAAAATAGGCTACAAAATTAAAAAGTGCCGCCCAAAGTACTGCCTGTCCGGGTGTTAATACTTTTGTAGAAACTACCGTGGCTATGGAATTGGCTGCATCATGAAAACCATTGATATAATCAAAGATGAGTGCCAGGGCAATAATAACAATCAGGAAGGTCATAAAAAACTAATTTGGTGATTTGATGATTTGCTAATGAATTTTCTCTCCAATCGCCAAATCATCAGATCAGTTAATTTTCAAATCGCTTAAGCGTATTTTACGATGATACTTTCAATTACATTGGCCGCATCTTCGCATTTATCAGTAACAATCTCCATTACCTGATAGATCTCTCTTTTCTTGATTACTTCCTTTGCATCCGGCTCTGTAGCAAAAAGGCGTTCAATGCTCATATCAAAAATATCATCGGCCTGGTTCTCGATACTGTTGATAGAAACCAATGCATCGGTTATCTGGCGCATGTTCTTCATATTGCGCAACTCTTTTACCGCATTATCTACCTGTATACAACCCAGTGCAATAAGGTCGGCCATTTTTTGAAAGCCCATATCATTGGGATTGACCCGGTAAAAATTTATTTTTTTTGCAGAAGCGTAGATGTAGTCTGCAATATCATCCAATGAAGTAGCAAGGTAATGGATATCTTCCCGGTCAAAGGGGGTGATGAAGTTCTTGCCTAATTCTGTAAAAATATTATGGGTATAATCATCATTTACGTGTTCCATATCCTCCACTTCCTGTATAAGCTGGGCTCGTTTATCAAAGTCGGGTTCGTTTACCACATCCTTTAATTTTTCACCCATTTTCACCAAAACTCCGGATACACTTTCAAATAATTGGTAAAATACCCTGTCTTTTGGTAAAAAGATCTTTAAGATTGTATTGATTCCCATAAGTAAGTGTTTAGTATTGTTATTGGCAAAAATAGAATTATTGATTTTGTCGTTATCATTCAAAAAAATGATAATGATAACTTAACACCGAAGTAACAAAAATTTCTTAGTAATTACAGTAAAATCTATGTTTCGCAAATTAAAGGAAAACTGATTTTCATACCGCCATGGCCATTACAACAGTAGCCTGGCCTGGGTATCATCCAGTGACCCTGCCCTTTCCAATTGGTATTAGCTCCCGGATTAACCATTACAGGAAGCAGGTTTCTTTATCTTTTTGAACCAACTCCCGTATACAGCCCTGTGGCATTCATAGAAAAGAGATAATAAAACTTTGGGTTAATCCAATCAAATCCTAAAAGTGGCAGATATATTTATGCCTATAAGGTTTTTCATTTACTATGATTTGGTAACATTACGGTAACATTAGGTTCATATTGCCATAACATGTAAGTCGTCTTTTTGCAGTAAAATTAACCAGCATGAAGACGAGAAAATTACTAACTGTATTATCTGCTTTATTTATTCTTACTACCGGCAATGTTTTTGCCCAGGAAACCACCGCCACTATAAGTGGTGTTGTGAATGATGCAAGAGGGGGTGTAATAGCCGGCGCAACCATTACTGTTGTACATGAACCAACCGGTGCAACCACATTTACCCAATCCAACAAAAAAGGATTATTTGTTGTTCCTAATCTAAAGCCCGGAGGGCCTTATACCGTTAAGATAAGTTTTGTAGGTTTTTCTGAAGAGAAAATGGACAACCTGAATTTTACTTTGGGAAACAATCCCGACATGAGTATTGCGATGAAAGTAACTAATAGAAGTATGAGTGAAGTGGTGGTAACTACCAATAAAAGAGTAGTTGGGGCAGGCATTAATATTGGTAGGGGCCAATTGACCAATCTACCTACATTGGGAAGAAGCTTAAGCGATTTTACAAGGCTTACCCCTCAATCCAATAACAATTCATTTGCGGGTAGCAATTTCCGTTATAATAACCTTACCATTGATGGCGCCATTAATAATGACGCAATAGGCTTCAGTAATTCATTTGGCGGTACAAGTGGTGGTGGCCAGTCAGGTGCCGCAGGTGCAGGTACCCGTACCAATCCATATAGCATTGATGCAATACAGGAAGTGCAGGTACAATTGGCTCCCTTTGATGTAAAGTTGGGAAATTTTACGGGAGGTTCTGTAAACGCAGTTACTAAAAGCGGTACAAATAATTTGCATGGATCTGCTTATGTGTACCTGCGCAATCAATCATTGATGGGTAAGAGTGTGGATGGCCTTAAGAAGAAAATAGGAAGTGATTTTCATGAGTATCAGTATGGTGCCAGTCTTAGCGGTCCAATAATAAGGAACAAAGCTTTCTTTTTTGTAAATTTTGAACAAACGCGTCGCCAGGAACCTACCTTCTATAATATCGGTGACCCGGGCGCTGCGATTAATGCTACTGAAGCACAGCAAATTTATTCTAAGTTTCAATCGCTTGGTTATGATCCCGGAAGTTATACCGGTGCTTATAAACTTTTCACCAACAGTGATAAATTATTTGCCCGTTTTGACCTTAAATTAAATGATAAGAGCAACCTGATGCTTCGTGCCATTTATACAAAGGGATCGGGTAATAACCTGGAACGTTCATCTACCAACTTCCAGTTTGGTTCAACCGATTTTACGCAATACACAAAGAACCTGAATTTAGTTGCAGAATTGAAGACCAAGATCACCAATAATCTGAGCAACCAGTTCAACATGAGTTATATCAATGTACATGAGTACAGGACCTTCCCGGCTCCGCTGGCTCCTTTTGTTGATATTGATAACGGAAGGATATGGGCAGGTACATGGAGAGAAGCTTCTATTTATAATATGAAGCAGCAAACTGTAGAGATCAGCGATAATGTTACTTACAATAAAGGTATTCACAAATTTACCTTTGGCACACACAATGAGTTTTATAACCTTACTTATGGATTCATTAATTCCTGGAATGGGCGTTGGGAATATTCACGTGGAGTAAACAGTTTTCTAAATAATAACCCAAACCGTGTTCGTGGTGCTTTTTCACGTGACCTGGGCAAGATGCCAAATGACAGGGAATCGATCTACAGTAATCCTCCCAATCCTTTCAAGGTAAGTCTCATCAGTGCTTATGCCCAGGATGAGATGGCAGTAACAAGAAGATTCAAGTTAACCATAGGTGCAAGGATCGACTATTCATCCGTAGGCAATCAGCCAGGAATTGATTCGAACCTGAATGCAACGGTAAGAACAACTCAAACAACATCGCCAACATACAGTAATACACCATTCAGCCAGATCACCAATACTTACCTGGGTAAAGCAAGTGTTTCACCAAGACTGGCTTTTAATTTTGATGTTAATGGAAATGGTAAAGTGGTGATACGCGGCGGTACAGGTATTTTCCTGGGCCGGATGCCTTTTGCCTGGATGGGATACGGTTATACACTTAATGGTAATACCTATGGTAATATCGACTGGAATAACATCAGTGCATCAACAACAGTTCCTTTGGCCATTAACCCTTATGGTTTAAAAGATACGATTACCAAATATGGCGGTACGTCACGCAGCAGTACAAGAGAAATAGATGTAGTGGATAATAATTTTAAACTGCCAAGGGTATGGCGCAGCAATGTTGCCGTTGATTATAAATTCGGCAAAGGGTACAAAGCAACTTTTGATGTACTTTATACCAAGACCCTTTATGATGTTCAATTCCAACAGATCAATTTATTTGACTCTGCACAATATTTCACTTCGGGCCCAACATTATCTCCGGTATATGTTGCCAGGGGATCGGGTACCAACGGAAAGTATAATACTGCTTATTCCAATATTTATTTCCTGAGCAACACTACAAGCGGTTACCGTTATAATATTACCGGATCCATCAGTAAAACAACCAATAATATTAAAGTGGGTTCTACGCGTTTGCTGGACCTTAACTGGAGCCTTGCCTACACCTATGGAAAAAGCAGGGACGTAAGCAATGGTATTCGTAATTCATGGGAAAGTAATTTCAATTTGAACCCTACTATTGCTCCTAACCAGACACAGGAAGCTTATTCTAATTTTGACCTGCGCAGCAGGATGGTAGGAACATTTGGAACCAATTTTCATTGGAACAACATGAACACTACATCCCTTACCTTCTTTTATTCCGGACAAACCGGTAACCCCTATACGCTAATATACCAGGGCGCTCCCGGAACCGGCGGATCCAATGCCCCCCTGCCTTATATTCCAAAAGACCAGTCTGATATCCGTTTAGCTGATTACACACTTAACGGGCAGTTATATACCGCTGCACAGCAATGGGCCGACCTTAGTTCGTTCATTGATGGCGATAAATACCTGAAAACACGTAAAGGCCAATATGCGGAAAGAAATGGTTTACGTACGCCATGGAACAACCAGCTGGACATGAAACTGATGCATGAGTTTAAACTCAGCAGAACAAATAACCAGCATACACTACAGATTAGCCTTGATGTGTTCAATGTACTTAATTTACTGAACAATAGCTGGGGCCACGTGAATTTTGTAACTAACGTTAACCAGTACACGGTAAATTTTCTTAAATATGTTGCAGACGGAAATGGCAAAGCAGTAGGTACACCGGCCAGTGGTTACCAGCCCACGTACAATTTTGTGAAACCAACGGGTGTTAACGGCAATTACTATACACTTGACCCCATCAACAGCCGCTGGCAGGGGCAGTTTGGCATTAAATATAATTTCTAGAACTATAATTTGAACATTCCAGAGCCACTGTTGATCTCAACGGTGGCTTTTTTTATATATCAATATTAAGATTGGCGGTTTTTAATAACATTCACATAATCTTTGGGTAATCCTGGGTTAACAGTGCTGTAGGATATTGCACCAGAGTTTACTGAATAGCACCGCAATCGCATTCAAAATTTTCTTAAGCAAATAGCAAGTTCTCGTGCTGATGCCACCTTTAGTCTTATTGGTGGCATTTTTTATTATATATTCAGGCGGCCGGTACTTAATTAATGTTACCAAATTGTTACTATGCACATTTAAAGCACATCCTTTTCCACATCTTGCAATTGAAAAATTTATGGTTTATATTCACTACCTCGTTTAAATAATACTAAAACACTGTTTATGAAATGGGTTAGCGTAAACAACAATTCCTCGAGCCATTTTTATGAATTATGGGATACTGAAAAAAAATTAGTAAGCCTTTCTGTAAGCAACCGGACCAAAATATCCCGGATAGAATGTGCTTCCGATAAACGTCTTTTTTTTATTGAAAAAAGAGGGCTCCTGCAAAGTAAGACAGTCATAAAAAATGAGTATGGCATACTCATGGGAGAACTGATCGGTGAAAACTGGGAAGCCAATGAAGGGATGATCGTATTGGACGGTAAAAAATACGCTTATTCTTTGGGTACCGATTCAGCACATGAACTGGTTATTTATGATGAAGCCAAAACCAGGCCCTTGGTAAGTTGCAGCCTGTCATCTGTATATGACGAAGCGCCTGCTATAGTGAGAAGATCCAAATCTCTCCACGATACAAAATACCCCTGCCTGCTGATGGCGCTTTGCTGGTATTTATTAAAACCTGCTGTTGCGGGTGTAGAAAATATCTGCTGAAAGTTGGCAGGAATTAATGGTTCAATAATCTCTGCATAATGATTTAGTAATACCGGGTATGGTACTTTGCAAAACATCCGGTAATGAAAATCCTTTTAACTGCAGTATTCTTCCTGATCACCAATTACTCCTTTTCACAAACAACCGAGGTACCTAATGTCTTTATCATCACCACTGATGGTTTCCGCTGGCAGGAATTATTTAACGGTGCAGATTCTGCCATACTTTGTAACCCCGATTATGTAAAGGACCCGGTCACATTAGCCTATATGTACGGGGCTAAAACGGCTGAAGAACGCAGGATGAAACTGATGCCCTTCATGTGGAATTACATTGCGGCAAAAGGCCAGTTATGGGGCAACAGGAAATACGTGAATAATGTGTCTGTTGCCAATCCCTACCATCTTTCTTACGCCGGGTATAATGAATTGCTTACTGGCTTTGCCGACCCGGGTATAATCGCCAACAGGAAAAAGAATAACCCTAACAGTAACCTGCTGGGCTATCTGAATTCATTGCCGAAATATGAAAACAGCGTGGCATTGTTTGGTTCCTGGAAATTGTTTTCCTATATCGTTAACGGTACCAAAAACAAGATACCCCTTAACTGCGGTTACCAGTTATCGGATGAAGATTCCCTGTCACTAACAGAACAAGCGGTCAATTATCTTCAGCAAACCAGTGAAGATAACGGGCTGCCTACACGATCCGACCTGCTTACATTTACGTTGGCTAATGAATATATAAAAAAGAAACATCCGCATATTGTATACATCGGTTTTGGTGAAACAGATGAATTTGCACATCATGGTCAGTATGATAATTACCTGAACCAGGCCAACCAGTTTGATAAATTTTTATCGCAGTTATGGAGCCTGGTACAGCAAGATGATTTTTATAAGAACAAGACCGCTTTATTTATCACAACAGACCACGGTCGTGGCAGAAGGCCGGCCAAATGGACAACACATGGCCCTTTTATTGCCGGCTCCGACGAAACCTGGATGGTTGAAATGGGGCCAAATATTCCGGCGGTGGGGGAAGTGAGGAAAAAGGCAGACATCAATGCCGAGCAATTTGCACAAACTATTGCAGGTTACCTTGGAGAAATTTTCGTGGCTAAACATCCCGTGGCTGAGCCGGCTTATACTTTATTGATGGAACCCAAAGCCAATAAATAAGTGTTGCTGTTTTTTAATTATTTGGTAACACTGTGTTAACGATGATCCAGAATTTTTTACTGAGTTTTATAGTATAATGCAATCATCCGGTACGCCCGGTCTTCATAAGTAGGTTAGTAATTATCTCTGTACCTGTCTTTAGGGTTAGGGTCGAATTCTATTCGACCCTTTTTTGATAACATTCACTTAATACCTGGTTAATGCTATGATAAAACCGGGTTTTTAACTTGCAGGCAGTTTAGCTAACCATTAAAGTCACCTCATGAATAATTCAATATCGGCCTGGCGAAACAACCGCGTTTACTTTTTGGGGCTACTATTCTTTTTTATTGCAGGATCATCATTATTGGTTTTGTTAGGCAAATCAGCCACTTTCATTTCATTGAACAGCCTGCATCCTTTTGGCCTCAATGTTTTTT
The DNA here is from genome assembly GCA_043782405.1 of Chitinophagaceae bacterium. Lineage (GTDB taxonomy): Bacteria > Bacteroidota > Bacteroidia > Chitinophagales > Chitinophagaceae > Ferruginibacter. Next base: position 660 of record JAYWAN010000083.1, on the reverse strand, counting down.
TTATCAACTATACATTCATGGGTGACGGTATTTTTGCGCTCTGCCTTATCGCCGTTTATATTTTTTACTTTAAAAAGAAGAAAGAAGGCCTTGCTTTGCTCTATGCTTTTGTTTTGTCGGGTGTGGCTGTACAGGTAATAAAAAATTTGGTAAACTCCCCCAGGCCAAAATTATTTTTTGAGCAGGGGCAGTATATGTTTTTTATGGATGGGGTTTCCCTGTCCAATAATTCAAGTTTCCCATCTGGCCATACAGCTACAGCATTTGCCATTGCTACAGTGCTGATCTTATTTTTAAAAAATAAAAAATGGCAATTACCCATTTTATTTTCTGCAGCGCTTGTAGGTTATTCCAGGATATACCTGGCACAACATTTTTTAATGGATGTATTGGTGGGCGCATTTATTGGCAGCCTGTCGGGAGTACTTGCTTTTTATTTGGTTAATATGCCAAAAAGGATAAGGATCAATTTAAAAAAGATGCATCGTTTTAAAGCCGTTTTTTCCACAGCTCCGGCAGGTTCAGTTCAACCCGTATGATAGGGATATGGACCTAATCTTCCGGGAATGCCGTTACCATCGCTTTAATGGTATTTTTCAGAAAACTGCTGTACCAGTTCCCCGAAGTTTTTATAATACGTTGTTGGGTTTTAAAATCAAC